>JAOAIT010000063.1 GCA_026414565.1 Verrucomicrobiia bacterium | reverse complement strand
GGGGGGGGGGGGGGGGGGGGGGGGGGGGGGGGGGGGGGGGGGGGGGGGGGGGGGGGGGGGGGGGGGGGGGGGGGGGGGGGGGGGGGGGATTGGGCAGGCGCACCATTTGGGGCGCACCGCCGCCGCCGTTGAGCACGCTATCCACCAGTTTGCCGCTGAAATACTTGATGGGGATGATTTCGCGCGGGGGCGGGGGCTTGTGGAAGGCGGAGCCGACCAGCAAAACGCCCAGGAGCACCGCGTGGATGGCGGCGCTAACGACCAGACATTTTTTCTGGAGGGGTTCCATGTTACCGCGGTTCGCCCTGGGTGCGCAGACTCAGGCGCGTGATGCCGCGGCGCTCGCACAGGTCAATCAGCGCCGCGACGTATTTGTAAGGGCCGTCCTGGTCTGCGCGCACATAAACGATGGTGTTGGGATTGGCGCGGAACGCCCGCACCAGCTCGGCTTCAATCTGGGGCAGGGTCATGGGCCGCCCGCGCAGGCGGTACTGGCCGGTGGGGGAGATTTCGACGGTTTGAATGTCATCGCGGTTGGGGCGCTGGGCCTCGGTGCGCCCGCCTTCGGGCAGGTTGAGGCGGATGCTTTTTTCCAGCAGGGGCGTGGTGATGACGAAGATGATGAGCAGCACAAAGGCGAGGTCGAGCAGCGGAGTGATGTTGATTTCACTCAGCGTGACCAACGGGTTCCTTTGCGAAAAACGCCGCATGGTGTGGCCGGTTATTTTTCCTCCAGGTACTCGGCCTCCATGCGGGAGGCGAGGTCCTGGGCAAAGTTGTCCAACTGCACCGTCATGGCGCGGAGATTGTGCACGAGGTAATTATACCCAAACATGGAGGGGATGGCGACCAGCAGGCCGGCCACGGTGGTGATCAGGGCGGCGGCCACGCCGGGGGCCATGGTGGCGAGGGTGGCTTCGCCCTTGAGGGCCACATGGCTGAAGGTGCTCATCACGCCCCACACCGTGCCCAGCAGGCCCAGAAAGGGGGCGCCACTGACGGCCAGCGCCAGCGTGATCAGGCCGCTTTCCAGTTGCAGGCTCTGCGAGGCCACGGCGCTTTCCAGCGCCCGTTTGACGTGCTCCATGGCTTTCAAGGAAATAAACGTTTTGCGTCCCTGCCCCTCCGGCAGCCGCAGGCGCGCCTCGAGGGCCGAGCATCCTTCAAGATAGACGGAATACAGCGGGCAACCCTCCACCGGCACCTGGCGATCATAGACGGCGAGGACATTGGGCTGCCGGCGGTATTCGGCGGAGAAGAAGGTGTTGAGTTTTTTGGCCCGGCGCATTTGCAGGGCCTTGGCCGCCATCACCGACCACGCGGTGATGGAGAGCACAATCAACAGGATGATGATGATTTTTGCTTCCGTGGTTGCCCACGTCCAGATGGAGATCAGCTCCATCTGGGCTGCCATCAATGCCCAAGGCACAGTCTCACGATCCTTTCCCCGGGCCGTCCGCCGCCCGGTTGCCCGCCGTTGCGGGCGGCCCACTCAGAACGCGGCAACGTTAAAGTCGCAATGCGGGTGGGGGTTCCATCCCCTGCCGCCATGGAATGGACTTACCCCTGCCCGTCCCGGCGCAGGATGGCCCTCGCCACTGCCTCGCGCAGGACATGCGGGTTTGATGCCCTAAAATCCGCCAGTGTTCAATCCTTTTTGCGCATTGTTGTGTGGTTAACATCAAAGGTGGCAAAAAGAATTTGGCCCGGTGGGGCGGGTGTTTTTCCGGGACTCAGCCCGGCTGGTTTTCGTGGGCTGGCTGAAGCCGGGGGGCGGGGATTGGCGCCTGGCTTGGGCCGGCTGCGCAGGCCGGCCCGGGGCGCGCGGCGCCTCGCAAAAGGGAGGTCGTGGGGCGTGCCGGTTGGATTAGGCCGACTTTTCCCCCTGCCACTGGTAGGAAAGGGCGAGGGTGGGGATGCCCCGCTGGTTGAACTCCAGCTCGAAATCGGTCTTGAGCGCGAGCAGCTCCGGCGGAGGCGTCTGGGGCTGGAAGCCGGGATGGGTGGCAAAGGCCTCCTGCATCCATTGGAAATAGCCGGCATCGTCGGTGCGCAGATGCACGCGGCCGCCGGGCTGCAGGGCCTGGCCGAGCAGGCGCACGAAACGCGCGTTAATAAGACGGTTTTTATGATGCTTTTTTTTGGGCCAGGGATCGGGGAAGTAGATGTGAAACACCGTCACGGTGCCCGCGGGCAGGAGGTACTCGGTCAGATAGCCGGCTTCGAGGCGGATGATGCGCAGGTTGGTGAGGCCGGCGCGGAGGGCTTTGCGCTCGAGTTTGCGGGCGCGGCCCAGGAGGCGCTCGACGCCCAGGAAATTGCGGTCAGGATGGAGCCGGGCGTAGTGGGCCAGGAAGGAGCCGTCGCCGCTGCCCAGCTCAACTTCCACCGGCTGCGGGGTGAGAAAGAGCCGGGACCAGTCCAGCCGTTCAATGAGGTTGGTGATGGGGTAAAAGAGCCGTGGACACGTGGGGTCCAACCAGGCCGGGGTGGGGACAGGCTGCGGATTCATGGGGAGGGCGGGGAGGCCCTTCACTCGCTGCTTTTCGGCTTGGCGGATTTTTTGGTGCCGTCCTCTTTATCCTTGTCGAGGTATTCCAGGGTCCAGACCTCGTTGGTGTCGCGCTTGAGGAAGGCGCGGAAATCGTATTGGTGGAATTCGCCGGATTTGTTGACGGCGGTGTAGTCGCACTTGACGAGGAAGCGCCAGTCCACGCCGGTGATTTTGGCCTGGGAGTAGGGTTGGAAGCGGGCGGTCTCGGGCCGGGCCAGGGTTTGGCAGACGAGATTGGTGGCGGCCTGGTAGGCGACGCGATGGAGGTTGCGGCCGAGGCGGCGTTCCCACGGAGTGGGTTCGATTTTCACGTAGAGGTTGCTGGTTTTCTCCCATTTTTTATAGGAGACATTGGGGGGATCCGGCTCGGTGCTGGCCGGGGTGGTGAAATGCTCGCGGAAGTAGAGGTAGCCGGCGCCGCCGCCGAGGAGGGCGGCCGCCCCCAGGACCAGCAAGGCCACGGCCCGCATGGAGAGGCCGCCGCGGGCGGCGCGGGCGGCTGGTTGCTGCCGAAGATTCGGTTTCATGTTGCTTCAGGTTAGCAGGGATCCGGGGCGCCGGCACGTTCTTTTCTTCCGCCCTGGCGCCCGGGTTGAATGAATTGACATTTGGCCGCGTCTCAAAAATGATGCTGCCATTGTTCAACCATCAGCAAAAGATTATGACGCATCCGCAGCGCAGTTTGTTCAAAGGACTTCTTCCGGCAATGCTTCTGGTCAGCACCCTGGGCACTCTGACGGCCCCGGCGGCCGACTGGCCCATGTACCGCGGCCCGCGGCAGGATGGCATCTCGCCCGAGAAAGATTGGCGCACGCAATGGCCGGAAGGCGGCCCGCCGGTGGCGTGGAAGGCCGAGATTGGCACCGGTTTTTGCATTGTCTCGGTGAGCCAGGGGCGGGTGTACACCATGGGTAACAAGGAGGAGACGGACCTGGTTTATTGTTTTGACGAGGCAAGCGGCAAGGAGCTGTGGCGCTACTCGTATCCCTGCAAGCTGGACCCGCGCAATTTTGAGGGCGGTCCCTGCGCCACGCCCACGGTGGCCGGCGGCCGGGTGTACACCTTCAGCCGGTTTGGGCATTTGCACGCGCTGGACGCCGCCACGGGCAAGGTGGTGTGGTCGAAGAATGTGATGGAAGACGCCGGGGCCAAACGCCCCACGTGGGGCTTCAGCGGCTCGGTGCTGATTGAAGGCAATCTGGCCATTGTCAACGCCGGCAAGAGCGGCATGGCGTTCCACAAGGACACCGGCGCGCTGGTGTGGAAGAGCGAGGGCACCTGTGGTTATTCCACACCCGTGCCCTTCAATCACGAGGGCACACGGGCGGTGGCGCTGTTTTCCGCCAGCTCGGTGCTGGCGGTGGCCGTGGCCGATGGCCGCGTGTTGTGGGAGCATCCGTGGAAGACGGACTGGGACGTGAACGCCGCCGATCCGATCATTGTGGGCAACAAGGTATTCATTTCCTCCGGATACAACCGGGGCTGCGCCCTGTTGGAGGTGAAGGGCAATCAGGTGCGGACGCTGTGGGAGAACAAGAACATGCGCAATCACTTCGCCAACTGCGTGCTGGTGGGGGATTACCTGTACGGATTCGACGGCCAGACCGGGGGCGGCTCGTTGAAGTGCCTGGATTTTCGCACCGGCGAAACCAAATGGAGCCAGTCCGGCCTGACCACTGGCGGGTTGATGGTGGCGGGAGGAAAGCTGGTGGGGCTGGGCGATCGGGGGCGGCTGTTTGTGGCGGAAGCCACGCCGGAGGGGTATCGCGAGCTGGCGCGCGCCAACATTTTGGACAGCAAGAAATGCTGGACCATGCCCGTGCTGGTCAACGGCCGCCTTTATGCGCGCAACAACAGCCCGGGGGATCTGGTGGTGTTTGACGTGCGCGCCAAATAAGGGCGGCGCCACTTCAGGAAAAGCCCGAAACCATGATGAAGCTTATGCAAAAGAAACTCCATTCCCGGCCGGCCCCGTGGCGGGGGCCGGTGTTCAACCGGCGTCAATTTTTGGGCGCCTCGCTCAAGGCGGGGGCGGTGCTGCTGGCCGCCCCGCAGGTGGTGCCGGGGGCCACAGTGGGCCGCGATGGCGGGGTGGCGCCCAGCGAGCGGATTGTCATGGGCGGCATCGGCATCGGCAACCGCGGCAATTACGTGCTGGGGGTGTTTTTGCACCAGCCGGATGTGCGCTTCATCGCGGTGGCGGATGTGAAGGCCGCCCGGCGCGACGCGGTGAAGAAGCGGGTGGACGCGCATTATCAGGCCAATGATTGCGCGACGTACCGCGATTTGCGCGAGCTGCTGGCGCGGCAGGACATTGACGCGGTGCTGATCGCCACGGGGCCGAACTGGCATGCGGCGGCCTCCTCCCTGGCGGCGCGGGCGGGCAAGGACGTGTATTGCGAGAAGCCGTGCACCAAGAACATTGACGAGAGCCTGGCGCTGGCCGAGGTGTTCAAGCGCACCGGCCGGATTTTCCAGGCGGGCACGCAGCGGCGCAGCCTGCCCAATTTTGTCTTCGCCATTGATCTGGCGCGCCAGGGCAAGCTGGGCAAGCTGCACACCGTGCACGCGCATCCCATGGGGCTGGAAACCAAGACCAGCGGCTGGCTGCCCGCCGAGCCGGAGCCGGACAAGGAGGAGGTGGATTGGGATTTGTACCTGGGGCCGGCGGCGTGGCGGCCGTACAACCGGCGGCTGCTGGATGGCTTCAACTTTGAAAAAGGCGGCGGGCTGGTGGGCGGCGGGTGCTTGGAATGGGGCTCGCATTGCGTGGACTTGTGCCAGTTGGCGGCGGATTGTGATCACACCGCGGCGGTGGAGTACGAGCCCAAGAACGGCCAGCTTCATGCCCTCTATCCCAACGGGGTGAAGTTGATCGTGCGCAACGAAGGCTGGCTGCCGCTGGGGTCGTGTCCCGTGCGCTTCGAGGGAAGCACCGGCTGGGTGGAGACGGCCGACAGTGGCGACATGGTGGCCAGCGCGGAATCGCTGCTGGTGGGCCGCGGCGCCAAGATCGGCGGTTACCCGGCAGACTTCCATGTGCGCGACTTTCTGGATTGCGTGAAATCCCGCGGGCGCACGCGGGCCAACGCGGAGGCGGCCTGCTGGTCGCACATCACCTGCCATGCGGGCAACATCTCGCTCTTTCTCAATCGCAAGGTGCGGTATGACCCCAAGAAAAATGAATTCCTCAACGATGAGGAGGCCAACCGGCTGCGTTCGGAGGCCCTGCGGGAGCCGTGGCGGGTGTGAACGGGGCGCAAGGTGGACGAGGATGAAAGACTGACAAGAACTTGGGATTTTTGCCAACGCTTATGAAACGCATTTTACTGAACCTGGCTTGCAGTGCCGTGCTGTGCCTTGCTTGGACCGCGGCGGCGGCGGTAATTCCGCCGGAGGCGGACTTGATCCGGACACTGCGCTCGGAGGCGCCGCCGGCAGACAAGGCGATCGCCTGCAAATTCCTGGCCATCAAAGGCACCCGGGAGGCGGTGCCGGCCCTGGCGCCGCTGCTGGCGGACAAGGAGCTGGCCTCGTGGGCGCGCATTGCCCTGGAAGCAATCCCCGACTCCACGGCGGACACAGTGCTGCGCGAGGCGGCGGGCCGGTTGGAGGGGCGGCTGTTGGTGGGCGTGATCAATTCCATCAACCGACGGCGCGACGTGCAGGCAGTGCCGCTGCTCACGGCGAAGTTGAAGGATCAAAATCCCGAAGTGGTGGGCGCAGCGGCGGCGGCGCTCGGCAACATCGGCGGCACGGCGGCGGCCAAAGCCCTCGCGCAGGCGCTGGAGCAGGCGCCGCTGGCGCTCAAGACGGACATTGCCGAAGGGGCCGTGCTGTGTGCCGAGCGCCTGCTGGCCGCCGGCAACGCCGGGGAGGCCGTGCGATTGTATGATCAGATCCGCAAGTCGCCGGTTTCGCAGCAGCGCATCATGGAGGCTACGCGCGGGGCCATTCTGGCGCGGGGGGTGAGCGGACTGCCGCTGTTGTTGGAGCAACTGCGCGCCGCGGACCGCGCGGCCTTTAACATCGGCCTGGTAACGGCCCGCGAGCTGCCTGGGCGCAAGGTGACGGAGGCCATTGCGGCCGAATTCGACAAGGCGCCGGACGCCCGCAAACCCCTCCTGCTGTTGGTGCTGGCAGACCGGGCGGATGCCGCCGCACTGCCCACCGTCCAGAAGGCCGCGCTGAGCGGGCCCAAGCCGGTGCGGCTGGCGGCCATCACGGCCTTGGATCGCATGGGGCAGGTGGCGGCCGTGCCCACCCTGCTGGATTTGACCGGCGAGGAGGATGCGGATCTGGCCAAAGCGGCGCGCGTGGCGCTGGCGCGCATCCCGGGCAAGGAGGTGGATCAACAATTGACGGCGCGGCTGGCCAAGGCCACCGGCCGGCTGCGGCTGGCGCTGATTGAGCTGGCCGGACAGCGGCAAACCACGGCGGCCCTGCCGGCCATCATGGCCGCCACCGGCGACGCCGACGCCGCCACGCGGGCGGCCGCCATTGGCGCCGTGGGCCTGTTGGGCAGCGCGTCGCACGCCGGCCAGCTTGTGCAGCGAGTGACGCAAACGGGCCAGGACCTGCCGGAGGTGGAGAAGGCCCTGCTGGCCATCAGCGGGCGGGAACGCGCCGCCTGCCAGCCGCATTTCATGGTCTTGATGCAGAGTCAGAACCCGGCCTTGCGCAAGATGGGGTTGCACACCCTGGCCAGTGTGGGCGGCCCGGTGGCCCTGGCGGCGGTGCGTACGGCGTTGGAGGATGCCGATGCCTCGGTGCAGGATGAGGCGGTGCGGACGCTTTCCACCTGGCCCAATAGCTGGCCGGAGGATGCCGCGGTGGCCGAACCGCTGCTTACCCTGGCGCGCGAGGGCAACAAGACGCTGCACCAGGTGCTGGGCGCGCGCGGGTACCTGCAATACTTGCAGGGTGATCCCAAGCTCACCCCCCAGGTCAAACTGGAAAAACTTAACGCGTTTTATCCCCTCTTAAAACGGCCGGAGGAACGCCGCCTGGCCTTGACTGTGCTGGGCAACATCCCCAGCGGCGGGGCGCTGGAACGCCTGATGGAGCTGGGCGCGGATGAAGCGCTGGCGGAGGACGCCTGCTCGGCCTTGGCCGGGCTGGCGGCGCGCAAGGACTTGGCGGAGGCGCCGGTGGAGCTGCGGCGCAAAGCGTTGCAATGGGTGGTGGACAAATCCGCCAACGAGCAAACCAAACGTCAGGCGCAAAAGGCCTTGCGCGCCTTGTAAGCCGCGGCCGGCAACGAAACTTCCCCGGGCAGGACGGCAGGGGCGGGCGCAGTTTGGCCCGGTGCCGAAGGGTTATTTGCGCAGGCGCAGCACGTGCTGCACCAGCGCCCGGATTTCCTCCTCCTTCAAACTTTCCTTGAAGGCGGGCATCACCTGGCGCGCGCCCTCCTGGCGGCCTTCAAGGATTTGCCGCTCGATTTCCGCCTCGGCAATGCGGCTTTGGGTGAGATCGCGCACGCCCAGCAGGCGCGTCATCTTGGCGTTGGGTTTGCCCTTGGGCCCGTGACAGGGCGCACAGTTCTTGGCAAACAACGCCGCCCCGTCGGCCGCCGGCGCAAGGCAGGCGTGCCCCCACACCAGCATCCCTGCGCCCAGGCAGAGCAGGCTTTGTTTCCGCAGGCGGTGTCCCATGCCACTCACGCGCCTTATAATAGCGCAAATCTGTGCTGTTGCACTTTGCCTCTCCCTTCGGTCTCGGGGGTGCGCACGCGTCCTGCGTGCCGGCTCCGGCCCCCACCGAAGCCTCCCTCCCTGCTGCCAACTTGTTACTCATCCACCTCCCCGCCAGCCCAGTTCACCACCGTTATCCCGCACCGCGAAACCAGCGCTCTAGCACACGCGTGGGTGGCCGACCTTCTATCGAGCCGGCCTGAGGCGAGCTAGATTCCTTACACCGTTTGTGCGGGACAGCCGGTTCAATCGGCACTCTCGACGAGCAAGAAGTAGTGAAAAATGCTTGGATAACGCTCACGAATGCGACTACCCGCGATCTCGTAAACAATTGGTGATTCAGACTTCACGGCCAGCTTGTAGCCATTCGCACGATTCATTCCAACCAGCCACAGACCGGCAGGCGCATCGCCAGACAGCAAAAGCTCGGCGGAGATTTCTGTGCCGGATTCCTCAAATGCAATCTTCCGGTATCTCCGAAGCAATCTGCTTAAGGCCAAGTCGAGTTGGTTGATGCGACTATCGAGTTCAGCAGGTGGCGGCGAAGGCCAGTCCTGGGTGAGCGCTTGCTTGTCCAATACCTTTTGGGCTTTCTCTTCCGCTTCGGCTGCGCTCAGGCGCGTAATTCCCCCCATCTCCTTCTCTGCCTCCTGTTCAGCGGCACGAACCTTTTTCACACCATTCCAGAATGAAGAAAATCCCCACATTGCTATGACCAGACAAACGATAATGAACAGTGTCCACCACATGCTCGCATGGTTGCTTCAGTTACACCCGCAGCGGCCTGCCGAAAGTCCCGTTCGAGCTGCTGCCGCAGCCGGATTTGCCAAACCCATCCCACGGGCAAGCGCTTCTGCTCGCTGTAGTGCCTGATGAGCTGCGGCGTGTTCCGCTGCGTTCAAAGCCTGCAGGTTGCCTGGATGGTTTTTTAGCCAGCTTGGCAGTCCTGCCGTTGGGAACAATGTTGGCGCTCCGCCTGGATGCCCTTTGAGTGGGTTGACGTGATGTGCAAACTGTCCGTCCCCAGTTGCCAAGTCCAAAACCTTTCTTGCCGTCCTGCGGTCTTTGGCCAACTGCCTTGCCGATACTTTCGCTGCGTTTTTTGAAAGCGCCAAAGATCCTCCAGTCGTTGCGAAATCGAACGCCACTCCCGTTGCAGTCCCTGCCCCGTAAGCTCCGCTGCACTTGTCCACGACATCGTTGATCCCGTATCCCTCGCGGGCGTAATCAGTGAGACCAAAAGAAAGATGATCTCCAAGGCCGGCAGCAAAATTCACAGTGTCAGGCGCGACTAGGAAGTCAGGAATATAGTCCGTCCAGTGAAGCCCATACGGGTCAATCAGGTTCAACGGGTCGTTCAAAACGTAGGCATACAGGTTGATGCCGCCCATTTCCCTGATGGGGTCGTGATTTAACCACCTTCCAGTGGTGGGATTGTAGTAGCGGTAGCCGTAGTAGTAGAGGCCGGTTTCCCAGTCGTGGTATTTGGTGGAGAAGAGAGGGTTGAAGGTCTGGGAGAGGGGGCCGGTGGCGCGGAGGAGTTCGCCAAAGGGGCCGTACTCATATTGCGCCACCAACAAGCCATCCGCCCCCCGCACATACCCCATCACGTTCCCATTCCCATCATAAACCGGAAAAAACACCCCTGCATCCGGCCCATTATGAATCACCGTCGCCAACAACCCGCCCACGCCGCCCGCGCCTTGCAGGGTGCCGCTCAAGTCCGCCCCCCACACGTGCGTTCGCACCTCGCCCGTCACCTCTTCCACTTCGGCGATCATGTTCCCTCCATCATACCCATATTTTCACCATCTTTGCAACCACCCCACCTCGTTCACATTCTTAACCCTCGCAGCCATGACCCTTGGTCTCGGGGGGCGCGCGCGTCTCGCGTGCCGGCTCCGGCCCCCGCCGAAGCCTCCCTCCCCGCCGCGGCCTGAGCGCGGCTGATTTCCTTACACCACTTGGCGGGACAGCCGGACTACTCAACAGCTTTCCATCGGCTGCCGTCGAATTTGTATTGCTTCCCCTCCCTCAGTGCCGATGGAGTTTTGGAGAGAAGACCTTCAATTTTATCCACTTCAAACCATTCGCCTTGCAGCAATATGAAAGTCACCGCCTTCCTTGTGGGACTCTTTTTTACGTCCCACTGCCCATCCAAGTCCAAGTCG
>JAOAIT010000062.1 GCA_026414565.1 Verrucomicrobiia bacterium | reverse complement strand
CATCCGGCCCATGATGAATCACCGTCGCCAGCAACACGCCCTCGTTGCAAGCGTCGTTCAAAGGAGAGGAATCCTGCGGGATGGGATTTGGCTCCTCCCTGGCTTCATACATGCCGATGGTTCCCCACGCTTGCATGGTTTCCGGCTGACCCGGAGCCAATATCCCCCCAAACCTCTCTTCGTTCAAGGCCATTTAGGGGAATAGGGAAATGCAAAATGCAAAGTGCAAAATGCAAAATGCAAAACCGGAGGAGACGGAGGCGAGTGGGTTAAGCGGTGGCGGTCCTACTTATTCACGCCTGCCGGCTAGGGGGCGCTCGCAATGTTTAGGCTCGGCCGCGCCCACGCAGCGACAGAATCCGTGGTAATTGGCACAGATGCCGCCAAAGATGGAAATTAATCCCCAGAAAAGGGGGCGTCCGAAGATGTGCAGCAGCCGGGGTTCGGAATGGGGCAGGAGGTAGATGCCCCACGTCACCAGGAAGCAACCGGTGATGATGCAGGCATGGCCGAAGAGCATGGTGGCGCCACGGCCGGGCCGATAGCCCAAATACAGGAGTGCGGCGCCAATCAGCGACGGGATCAGGGCTGCCCACGGTGTGGGCAGGGCCAGCAACGACAGACCGCCCAAGAGCAGTAATGCTCCCAGGCACGCGGCCAGGGGGTGTTTAGGTTTCATGGTAGCCAGGCCAACCCTGCCGGGTTGGATATCCGGGCACACCATGAGCAAACAGCGTCCGGCGGGCAAGTCCAAACCCGTCGGCCTGCGAGCCGTGCTTGCAGAGCGGTCTGGTGCTCCCCCCGGGAAGCGCCGGGATCGTTTGTCCTGCGTCTGTGAGCGATGCCATCACCCTGAAAGGCGTTGGATAAGGAGAAAGGTTGGCGGGAGAATGGTGCGCGATAGAGGATTTGAACCTCTGACCCCTTCCGTGTCAAGGAAGTGCTCTTCCCCTGAGCTAACCGCGCACGACGGCCGGCAGGCGCCTGCCGGAACCTGTTGTGAGAATGTGCGGCGGGAGGCGCGCGGTGGCAAGCTTAAAAAGAGGGGCGGCGGTGGCCGAGGGGTCTGGTGGCGGGGGTAAAATTTTCCTGTTTTTGGCGGGGCGGAGGTGCATACAATGGATGGGCAATTACATGGCACGCAACGAGCATGGCGAGCCAGCCCCAAACCGCGGTTTCAATGACATCATTGGGATTGCGCTGTTGGCGGCGGCGTTGCTGTTGATGGCGGCTCAGTGGTCGTTTGACCGCGGAGATGTGCGGTATTTGCGCGTCCCGCCGCATGATCCGGCGCACAACTGGATCGGGCCGGCGGGGGCCTATGTGGCGTGGGGCACGTTTCTGCTGATGGGCGGCGCGGCGTACATCCTGCCCATGCTGCTGATGTTTTTCGGGCTGGGGTATTTGTGGGATTTCATGGCCTATTTGCGCCGCAAGTGGTGGACGTGGGCCGCGGCGGGGGTGGTGTTGCTGTGCTGCACGGGGCTGCTGAATTTGTACACCGACGGCGAGATGGTGCGGCAGATGGCCACGCGCCGTTATGCTTATGACCAGGCCGGGTTCCTCGAGAAAATTGCCTTCAACATCGGCGCGGACACCGCGGGGGGGCTGCTGGGCTTGTGGCTTAATCAATATGCCTTCGGTCATTTCGGCCGGGCGGGCGCCACGATCATTTATTGCACGCTCTATTGCATCAGCCTCTATTTTCTCACCAACTTCGAGCTGGGCAACTGGGTGCGTGAATGGCTGCAAAAGCGGCGCGAAGCCGATTTGTTTGCCGGTCTGACCGAGCCGGAGAAGGAGTTGAAGCGCAAGGCGCTGGAACTGGAGCGGCGCGCCCGCGAGCTCGAGCAGGAGGTGGAGCGCAGCGCCCGCGGCAAGGCCGCGCCCGCGGCGGCGGGAGCGGCGGCCAACGGCAAAGCCGGGCCGGAGCTGGGAGCGGATTTGCAGCCGGTGCCCGAGCCGACGGTGCGCGATTTGAGCGTGCCGCAAATCAAATCTCCCTCCCGCAAATCCAAGGAGCCGGTGGCGGACGCCGCCGCCAAAGAAGAACCTGCGGAGGCCGCCCCCCCGGCGGCCAAGGTGGTGCCGGCGGCCACCACCGCCGATATCTTGGGCAAGGATGCCGCGCTGCCTGCCCGGGGCAAGGCCGCGCCGGAGGCGGCACCGGCTGCCGCCGCGGCGGCCGCTCCCGCCGTGGCCGCCAAAGCCGCCGAGCCTGCCGCCAAGGTGACACCGCAGGAATCGTGGGAGCCGGTGCCCAGTTCGGCGGCCCGGGAGCCGGAGAAGGAAAATCCCTTTGCTGCGCCCGCCGCGGCCATGGCCGCCTTGCCCGCGGCCACGCCGGCCAAGCCCAAGCCGGCGCCGCGCAAGTCCAAGCCCATCGCGGTGGCCGAAGGCCCGCACATTGGGAATTACCGGCTGCCGCCGCTGGACCTGTTGCAGTTGCCGGATTTGTCCGTCAAACCATCGGAGACGAAGGAAGAGCTGATGGCCAACGCGCAGCTCATGAAGAACACGCTGGCGCAATTCGACATCGAGGTGGCCATCGGCGACATCACCAAAGGCCCCACCATCACGCGTTACGAGCTGCATCCGGCGCCGGGGGTGAAGCTCGAAAAGATTACCGCGCTCACCAACAACATCGCGGCGGCGCTCAAGGCCGAGCGCATCCACATCCTCGCGCCGGTGCCGGGCAAAAGCTCGGTGGGCGTGGAGGTGCCCAACGCGGTGAAGACCAAGGTCACCATGCGCGAGCTGCTGGAGTCGGAGGAGTGGACCAACACCAAGGCGCGCATTCCGCTGGCGCTGGGGAAGGACGTGTACGGGCATCCCATCATTGCGGATCTGGCGGACATGCCGCACCTGCTGATTGCCGGCAGCACCGGCTCGGGCAAATCGGTGTGCATCAATGCCATTGTGGCCTCCCTGTTGTACCGCTTCAGTCCGGATCAACTGCGGTTTGTGATGATTGATCCCAAGGTGGTGGAGCTGCAGCATTACAATGCCCTGCCGCACCTGGTGGTGCCGGTGGTCAATGACCCCAAGAAGGTGATCCTCGCCCTGCGCTGGGTCATCAACGAAATGGAAAAGCGCTACAAGATTTTTGCCAAGGTGGGCGTGCGCAACATCAAATCCTTCAACGATCGCCCGCGCCACAAACCGCCCCCCGCCCCCTCCCGCGAGCAGGAATTGCCGCTCATCGCGCGCAAGGAAAAGGTGGAGGCCGGCGCGGAGGGATTCGCCGTGGAGGTGGACGAGGAGATTGTGGTGCCGCGCGAGGATGACATCATCATCCCCGAGAAGCTGAGCTACATCGTGGTGATCATTGACGAGCTGGCGGATTTGATGCTGGTGGCGCCGGCGGATGTGGAGATGGCCATTGCGCGCATCACGCAGATGGCGCGGGCGGCCGGGATTCATTGCATTGTCGCCACGCAGCGGCCCAGCGTGGATGTGATCACCGGCGTCATCAAGGCCAACATCCCGGCCCGCATCGCCTTCCAGGTGGCGGCCAAGGTGGACTCGCGCACGATCCTGGATGCCATGGGCGCCGACAAGCTCCTGGGCAAGGGCGACATGCTCTACCTGCCGCCCGGCTCGGCCAAGCTCATTCGCGCCCAGGGCGCGCTCATCACGGACCAGGAAATTCAAAGCATTGTGGACTTCATCGGCGCGCAGGGCAAACCGAGCTATGATCTGGAGATCACCCAGCAGCTCAGCAAACCCACCAGCAGCCTGGACGAGGATGCCGAGGCCAGCGACGAGGACGAGGAGCTGATCCAACAATGCATCGAGGTCATTCGCAGCGAGCAAAAGGCCAGCGTCTCGCTGCTGCAGCGCCGGCTCAAACTCGGCTACGGCCGCGCGGCCCGGCTCATGGATGAACTGGAGCGCCGCGGCATTGTCGGCCCCAGCAAGGGCGCCGAGCCGCGGGACATCCTCATTGACCTCGACGGCACCGGCATGGACGGCGCCAAGTCCGCCGGCGGCCCCGGATTGACCCCCGCCTAGCGCCCCTTTTGCCTATGAGCCGGGCCGCTGTATTTCTGGATCGCGACGGCACCGTCATAGCCGAGCGACATTACTTGAAGGATCCGGCCCAAGTGGAGCTGCTGCCCGGGGCGGCGGCGGCGTTGAAACGGCTGCAGGACGCGGGTTATCTGCTGTTTTTTGTCACCAACCAGTCGGGCATTGGCCGCGGGTATTTCTCCATGGACGATGCCTTGCGGGTGCAGGCCCGCGTGGAGGAATTGCTGGCCGGGCAGGGCGTGCGGATCATCAAGACGTATGTGGCGCCCGAGGCGCCGGATCAACCCAGCCGCGGGCGCAAGCCCTCCCCCGCTTTTTTGTGGGATGCGCGCGATGAGTTTCAGTTGGATCTGGGGCGCTCGTACATGATCGGCGACAAGTTGATTGATCTGGAATGCGGCTGGAATGCCGGCGTGCGCCGCAGCATTTTGGTGTGCACCGGCTACGGGCAGGAAACTGCGGCGCGGGAAGCCGCCCGGCTGCGCGATGCCGTGGTGGTGCCTGATCTGGCCGCCGCCGCCGAATGGATTTTACAAATATGAAAAAACCAGGGTTGCAAATCCTCCTGATGCTGGGCCTGGCGGGCATTCCGCTGCGGGCTGCGGATGTTTTTGATCAGGCCGCCACCAACCAACCGCCGCCCGGCTGGGAAATCGCCATCACCGGCGCCGGCCAGCCGGTGTGGACAGTGCAGGCGGAGTCCCCCGCCGCGCCCACCAACCGCGTGCTGGTGCAGTCCGGCCTCACGCCGCGGCCCTCGTTTCCGCTCTGCGTGCGGCAGGAGCCGCGGCTGCAGGACGGCTGGGTGAGTGTGCGCTTCAAGACGGTGAGCGGCGAAATGGACCAGGCGGCCGGGGTGGTGTGGCGCTATCAGAACGCCACCAATTACTATATCTGCCGCGCCAACGCCCGGGAAGACAACGTGGTGCTCTACAAGGTCCAGAACGGCAGGCGCACCGCCCTGCCCTTGGTGGGCCGCACGGAGGGTTACGGCGTGGAGCACAAGGTCGCCCCCCAGACCTGGCATACCCTGCGCGTCGCGTTTCGCGGCCCCCGCTTCACGGTGTTCTTTGACGGCCAGAAGTTGTTTGAAGTGGAGGACACCACCTTCACCCAGGCCGGCCGCGTGGGCCTGTGGACCAAGGCCGACAGCGTAACCCAGTTTGATGATTTTGATTGGGGCGAGGCGTCCCCCTGAGACCGGCGCTCAGTGGGGCGCTTAACCGCACAAGCGCAACAGCTCTGCCTCGTCAATCACCGGCACCCCCAGTTTGCGGGCCTTGTCCAGCTTGGAGCCGGCCTCGGCGCCGGCCACGACGTAAGCGGTTTTCTTGCTGACACTGGAGGCGACCCGCCCCCCGGCGGCTTCAATTTTGGCCGTGGCCTGCTCGCGGGTTAAGTGAGGCAGCGTGCCGGTGAGCACGAGGGTCTTGCCGGCGAGCGGCCCCGCCGCCGCGCCTGCCTGATACAGGCTGTTGTGCAAATGGAGGCCGGCGGCGCGCAGCCGCTCCACCAGCCGCCGGTTGCGGGGATCCCCGGCCCACTGCACGATGCTTTGGGCGATAATCTCGCCCACATCCTCCGCCTGCTGCAACTGGTCCACGCCCGCGTTGAGGATGTCATCCAGGGTGGGAAAGGTGCGGCACAGGGATTTGGCCACACTGGCGCCCACATGCAGGATGCCCAGCCCGAAGAGCACGCGCCACAAATCGCGCTTTTTGCTCGCCTCGATTCCCTCCAGAAAATTGCCGGCGGATTTCTCGCCCATCCGCTCCAGTTGGCACAACTCGTCCACCGTGAGGCGGTACAAGTCGGCCACATCGTGCACCAGGCCGGATTTGACCAGTTGTGCCACGAGCACCTCGCCGCCCCCCTCGATGTCCATGGCGCCGCGGCTGCACCAGTGCTCGATGCGGCCGCGGATTTGCGCCGGGCAGTCCGGGTTGGGACAGCGCCACACCACATAATCCACACCGGCTTCCGTGCTGCGGGTCACAGCGGTGCCGCACTCGGGGCAATGCCTGGGAAACACAAACACCTGCTCGGCCCCGGTGCGTTTTTCCACCACCGCCCGCACCACGGCGGGGATGACTTCGCCCGCTTTTTCGATGATGACCCGGTCCCCCACGCGGATGTCCTTGCGGCGGATTTCCTCCTCGTTGTGCAGGGTGGCGCGGCTCACGGTGCTGCCGGAGAGCAACACCGGCTCCAGCTCGGCCACCGGCGTGAGCGCGCCGGTGCGGCCCACCTGAATGGTGATGGCCCGGAGGCGCGTCTCCGCCTGTTCGGGCGCGTATTTATACGCAATGGCCCAGCGCGGCGCCTTGGCCGTGGCGCCGCAGCGCTCGCGCTGTGCCAGCGCGTTCAATTTGATCACGGCGCCGTCCGTGTCATAGGGCAGGGTTTTGCGGAAACGATCCAGCTCCTCCAGCGCCGCCAGCAATTCCTCCACGGAATGGCACAGCCAGGTGCGCTCCGGGGTTTTGAAGCCCAGGCGTTTGAGCCACTGCAACAGTTCATCATGCGTCGGCGGCAGAAGGACGCCCGCCACCTGGCCCACGCCGTAAAACACCATGTCCAGCGGACGCCGCGCCACAATGCGCGGGTCCAGTTGCTTGAGCGATCCGGCGGCGGCGTTGCGCGGGTTGGCAAATTCCTCCTCGCCAGCGGCGCGGCGCTCGGCATTGAGCCGCTCAAAACCGGCCCGCGGCATGAACACCTCGCCGCGGACTTCCAGCACCGCCGGCAGGGCCGCCGGCGGCGGCGGACTGAACAAATCCCCCTGCGTCGCGCGGGCGGCAGGCGGGGCGTGCAGCCGCAACGGCACGCTGCGGATGGTTTTCAAGTTGGCCGTGATGTCGTCGCCGGTCGTCCCGTCGCCGCGGGTGGCGCCCACGGTAAGCACCCCCTGCTCATAGCGGAGGCTCACGGCCAGGCCGTCCACTTTCGGCTCCACCACCCAGGCCAGCGGCTCGCCGGGCAGCAGGCGTTGCACCCGCTGCACAAATTCCACCACCTCGCCCTGCGAGTAGGTGTTGTCCAGGCTGAGCATCGGCACGGCGTGACGCCACGGCGGAAAGGCCTCCACCGGCTGCCCGCCCACGCGCTGGCTGGGGGAGTCGGGGGTGACAAGCGCGGGGTATTGCTTCTCCAGTTCAAGCAGCTCGCGGTAGAGCCGGTCATATTCCGCATCGGAAATCTCCGGCCGGCCGACGACATAATACAGGTGGTCGTGCCGCCGGATTTCCGCGCAAAGCTGCGCATGCCGTTGCTGGGCGGTTGGCCAGTCCATGCTCATGGCTGCCCGTTATTAAAACGGCCGGCGGCCCGGGTGTCGAGGCCACAGCGCAAATTGTTCCCGGCCCGGCCGCGCCGGGGGGCCTGAGGCCCCACAGCCAGCTCCCGCCTTGTGCCCGCGGGCTTCCGCGCCTATACTTCAGCAGTGTTTTGGCGATGGCTCAAGCCGGTGCCGCTGCTCACCACGCTCTCGATTGTGGTGGTGGTCACCGTGTTGCGCCTGTTGGTCCACAGCCCCCTCTTCCCCAACTGGCGTTTCCTCATGTCTATCGAGGAGGACGCCTTCGACTGGCGGATGCGCGGCCTCTATCGCTCCCAGCCGCCGGTGGCCTCCAACCTGGCCGCCGTCTTCATTGACGATGAGACGCTGAAAATCCTCAATGAACGTTACGGCTTTTCCTGGCCGCTGCCCCGCCAGCTTTATGGCCGGCTGGTGCGTGAACTCACCGCCCAGGGCGCCAAGGTCATCGGGTTTGATATCTTGTTCGACAGCGCCCACCCGCGCCATCCCAGCACCGATGTCAAACTACCCGATGGCCGCGTGGTGGGCAGCGACGAGTTTTTTGCCGAAGCGCTGCAGGCCGCCGGGCCGCGAGTCATCCTCGCCGTCATGGGGGAGACCCGCCTGGAGCCGGACACCGGGCAGGTCATCTGGCAGCCGCTCCTGCCCAACCCCCGCTTCACCAATGGCGTGCGGCTGGCGCACATCATGAGCGAGGCCGACCCCGACGGCATCACCCGCCGGGCCGTGGCCTTCCATGAAGACACCAGCCCCGCCCGCTCCGGGCGTTATTGGATGCTGGGGTTGATGATGGCCGCCACCGAGCTGGGCATGGACCTCTCGCAGGCGGAGGTGGCGCCGGGCCGCATCACCTTGCGCCCGGCAGCGGGCGCGCCGCGCGCGCTGCAGGTGGACGACCGCCGCCGCTTCCTGGTGAACTGGAGCATGACGTGGAATGATCCCCGCCTCACCAAGGTCAGCCTGGAGGAAGTGCTCGACATGGACGCCGCCCGGCAGGCCGGCCAGCCCGTCACCAACGCGGTGTTCAAGGATAAACTGGTGGTGGTGGGCAGCATCGGCACCGGCAACAACCTGAGTGACATTGGCGCCACGCCCTTGAGCAAGGAAACCTTTCTGGTCAGCAAACACTGGAATCTGGCCAGCCAACTGATCACCCACCGGCTCCTGCGCGAGGCGCCCCTCGGGGTGGAGATCGCGCTCATCGTGGTGATGAGCTTTGCCGGTTTCATCTTGACCTGGGTGGCGCGCCCCTGGCTGGCCACCGCCGCCGTCATAGCCACGCTGGCGGCCTACCTGGCCTTGAGCTACGTGGTGTTCGTGCGCGGCCTGTACGTGCTGCCGGTGGCCACGCCGCTGCTGGGGGCCTTGTTGTCCTGCCACTTTGCCGCCATGGCCTACCGCGTGGTCTTCGAGCAGAAGGAACAGCGCCGCATCAAAGGCATCTTCTCCAAGGTGGTTGCTCCTTCCATCGTCAATGAACTGCTGGAATCCGAGCATCTCGCGCTCGGCGGCGCCCAGCGGCGGGTGACGGTTTATTTTGCCGATGTCCGCGGCTTCACCCAGTACACCGATGAAGTGCAGCGCCAGGCCCAGGAATATGTGCGCCAGCAGGGGCTGAGCGGCCAGGCCGCCACGGATTACATGGACGCCCGCGCCGAGGAGCTGCTCGCCACGGTCAACCTCTACCTCTCCACCGTTGCCGGCATCATCAAGGAGCACGGCGGCACGCTGGACAAGTACATGGGCGATTGTGTGATGGCTTTCTGGGGCGCGCCGCAACCCAATCCCCGCCATGCCGCCAGTTGCGTGCGCGCGGCCATCGCCGCCCAATCCGCCATCCACCGCCTGAATCAGGAGCGGGGCCGCGAAAATGAACGGCGCCTGCAGGAAAACGTCCGGCGCGCCGCCGCCAAGCTCCCGCCGCTGCCGCTGCTGCCGTTGCTCAAGCTGGGCTCCGGCATCAACACCGGCACCGTCACCGTGGGCTTGATGGGCTCGGAGGAGCACCTTTTCAACTACACCGTCTTTGGCCGCGAGGTCAATTTGGCCAGCCGCCTGGAGGGCATCTCCGGCCACGGCAAAATCATCATCGGCGCCGGCACCTATGAGGACTTGAAACGGGATGATCCTCCGCTGGCCGCCTTGTGCATCCCCCTCTCGCCGGTCCAGGTCAAAGGCTTCCAGGAGCCGGTGGTCATCTACGAAGTCCGCTGGAAACCGGAAGAGGCACCCTCGAAGGCCGCCGCGTAACACAGCCTGCCCCTCCGGCGGGAAAGCGCGCGGGGGGAGCTGCCAGCGGCCCCATCCCGGCATTGACCATGCTCATGAAACGCAGTAGGGTACTTCATGGTTTCCGTTTGACCATGGCACGAAGCATCCTTTGAATGTGGCACCCAGAAACCGGATCACCTCGCCTATGAAAACCACCCTGCGTTACGCCTGCTTGAGCCTCCTCCTGCTGCTCGGTCTGGGGGCTGTTGCCGCCGAGAATGAACGCCCCGCCCAACCCGTGCCGCCCCCGCCGCCGCCTCCCGCAGAAGGCGGTCCGGAGCTGCGCCCGGAGCGCCGCGGGCCGGTCCCCGGCCGGCGCGAGGCCGCGGAAATGGAAGACCGCCTGCGCCGCCTGGACGCCGAAATCAAGGAGCTGCGGCGGGTGGGCGACCACGAGGCGGCCGACCGTCTGGAGCGCCAGCGCCAGCAGATGCGGGAGCGTCTGGCGTTGGAGCGTGAACCGCGTGACGTGCTGGCCCCCATGGCCCCGGACGAAGGCGGGCCGCGTCCCCCCATGGAGCCGGAGCGCCGCCAGCAGATGGTGCGGGAGGCCGTGCAAATCCTGCGCCGGGCCGGCTATCCGGAACTGGCCGACCTGGTGGCGCGTGAAGTCCGCGCCCTGGGCGACCGCGGCGGGTTGGATCGCCCGCGCGAACCGTGGGGCGGCGGCCCCCAGGACGATCCAGGCCCCGGCGCCGCCGAGCGCACCGAGCGCCTGGAGCGGGCGGTGATGGAGATGCAGCGTGTCCTGCGGGAGATGGACCGCCGGTTGCGCGCGCTGGAGCGTTGAATAATTGGCCGGGGCCGCCCACACTCCCGCGGTGCAGATCCATCCTTTCATCCACCGAGGCCTGCGGCATCGTGCCGCCGCCGGGAGTCTTTTAATGCTTCTGGCCCTCCTGGCCGCCGTCGGCTGCGCCCCCCGGCAGACGGCCCGCCGGGCGCCGGCCCCGCCGCAGCCCTACATGCGCGTGCATCGTGCGCCGGATTCCACCCTCGCCCTGCAGGTGGCCGTGCGCGAGCTGGCCCCGCCCCGCAAAACCTGGCCTGCCCTGCTGCTGGTGGGGGTGACGCATCTGGGCGAGACCAATTATTACCAGGCCCTGCAGGAGCGGTTGGATCGCTGCGACCTGGTTTTGTACGAGGGCATCGGCGATGCGCCCCGCCAGGCCTCGCTCCATCCGGAAAACCGTGAGCAGGCCTCGCTGCAGGTGCGCATGGCGCACGCGCTGGGGCTGGTATTTCAGTTGGAGGCCATCCGCTATGACCGTCCCCATTTCAAAAACAGCGATCTGACCAGCGAGCAGTTTCTGGATGTCTGGCGCGGCGAAAGACTCAAGCGCCCCTCCACGTGCGTTCCTCCCCCGCTGCCCCTGAAGCTGGCGGCGGCCGTGGATGCCGGGGACGACGCCTTGAGCGAGGGCATGGACCAGTTGCTGGGCATCATGGAAGGCACTTCCTTCATGGGCGTGCTGGCGCACACCATGGTGCAATTCATCGCCGCCAGCCCACGCCTGCAGGCCACGGTGAAAGTGGTGTTGATTGAAACCATGGGCGCGATCAAAGGCGACTTGAGCGAATCCCTGAGCGTGCCCGAAGAATGGCAGGCCGTGTTGCAATTCCTCATTCGCGAGCGCAACCACATTGTCCTGCAGGATGTGCGCCGGCTGCTCGCCGAACCCCGGCCCCCGCGCCAGGTGGCCATTTTTTATGGGGCCGGCCACATGCACGATCTGGAGCAGCGCCTGCGCGCCGAACTGGGCTACCGTCCGGCGCGGGAAGAGTGGCTCACCGCCTTCAGCATCAACCCCCGCGCCGCCGGCATCACGGAGCTGGAGCTGAACTGGGTGCGCAGCCTCATTGAATGGCAAATCCGCCCGCGTCAGCAAGACAGCCCCGGCCAGCAACAGTAACCCCAGGCCCGGGCGCGGGCACAAAAAAACCCGGACCCGCGCACGGGTCCGGGTGGTGAAACCAGGCGGGATTACGCCGGCAATTCCCAACCCTTGCGATAGTCGCGCTTGACCAGGTGATCCACCTTGGCGTTGCGCGCGCGGGCGGCCTTGCCGTCCCACTGGATCGGCTGCTTGACGCCGTGCCGCAGGGCGATGCAACCGAGCAGGATGATCTCCGTCAGATAGGCCGCAATCTCAAAGTTCGAGTAGGCCTTCTTCTTGGGATCGCGCATCATTTCAAACCATTCGCGGTCATGGCCGGGCGAGCGCGGGATCGTCTGCGGCACCGCCTTGCAGGCCTCGTGGTCATTGCCCGACTTGAACTCCGCCTCGTCCTTGAGCTTGATGTAGAAGCGGGCGCCGTAGTCGTCGGGCGAGAAGATTTGCCCCTTGTCGCCGACGAGCAGGCAGCCGCTGCCCGGCAGGCTGCCGCGCAGGGCCACGATGTCCTTGGTCAGCTCCGCCGGCGGCCGCAGCGCAGGCGTGTTCTTGTCGCCCGGGTTGCCGTCGTACCACCAGAACTTCAGCGGCACCATGTCCTCGCGCTTCGGGAATTCGAAGCGGATGCGCGAGGTCTTGGGGAAGGTCTCCGGGAACAACTGCGAGGTTTCCTCGCATTCGATGACCGTCGGATAGCCCAGCTTGAGGGCGCGGAAGGGCATGTTGACGGTGTGGCAGGCCATGTCACCCAGCGCGCCGGTGCCAAAGTCATACCAGCCGCGCCAGTTGAAGGCGTGATAAACGTCCCTCTTGTAGGGACGGAACTGGGCCGGGCCGAGCCACAAATCCCAATCCAGCCACTCGGGCACCGGGTCTTCGCCCTGGGGCCGGGGGATGCCCTGCGGCCAGATGGGGCGGTTGGACCACACATGCAGCTCGCGGACGGGGCCGATCACACCGGCCTGGATGACTTCGACGGCGCGGCGCAGACCGCTTTCCGCGCTGCCCTGGTTGCCCATCTGGGTGGCCAGGTTGGGATTCTTCTGCACCAACTGGCGGACCACCCGGGCCTCGTACACCGTCTGCACCAGCGGCTTCTGGGTGTACACGTGCTTCTTCATCTTGAGCGCCATCACCGTGGCCAGCCCGTGCACATGATCGGGCGTGGAGATGGTCACCGCATCAATCTCCTTCTCCATCTCCTCCAGCATCTTCCGGAAGTCCTTGTACTTTTTGGCATTGGGGAATTGTTTGGCCTTGGCTTCCAGCCGGTTGCGATCCACATCGCAAATGGCCACGATGTCCCCGCCCCATTCCTTGTTGGCGGCGCTGTTGGCATCGCTGTCGCCCTTGCCCCCCACGCCAATGCAGGCCACGCGAATGCGGTTGTTGACGTTTTGCGCCCGCAGGAAGCTGGGCGCGGCCAGCAAGGCCCCGGTGGCCAGACCGGTGTACTTCAAGAAGTTACGCCGCGACTGGGCAGACGCGGCCCCATAGACTTTGAAAAATTTGCTCATGAGCTTTCAGTTAACTGGTTCAGGCGGCTTTTCACAAGCCAAAATTTGGACGTCGCGCAAAACCCGCTTCTTCAAATGCACCGCCATGCGCGAAGCCTCTCCCGGCCCGGGCGCGTTTATCGTCCAGCGGGTGAGCCACCGGGTTGGGGCTTGGCCGGTTCCCGCACACCCGCGCGCCGCCGCCAAAAAAAGCGGACGCCGGGAGGTGCGGCGTCCGCTACGTGGGGGTCTTTTCTGTGGGGCTAGAAGCTGAAGAATTTCTCCGGCACCACCACGATATCCTTGCCCTGCAGGATGACATCGGCGCGCTGGCCGGCCTGCAGTTGCTTGATGTTCACCGGGATTTTGACCTTTTCACCGGCGCCGCGGTCCCGCAACACATACACGCCGGAGAGCTTGGCAAAGCGCGAGAAACCACCGCACCGCAGGATGGCGGCGTAGGCGGTCAGCTCTTCATCCGGGCTGAGCCGCAGCACGCCCGGGCTGCGCACATTGCCCGTGACGTAAATCACCGGCGCAAAGGCGGGCACCACAATCACATCGCCCGGCGCCAGGGCCAGATCCGATTGCAGCCCGTTGCCGTCCAGGATGGCCTGCACATTCACCTCTTCCACCAGCGCGTTGCCGCCTTCCAGCCGGAGCAGCTTCACGCGGGTGAGATCCGCCGAGGGCGTCAGGCCGCCGGCACGCAGAATGGTGGTCACCAGCGTGGGCTGGATGCCCTTGGGCGTGCGCAGCGGGCCGGTGGTGCGGAACTCCCCGGCCAGATAAATCACATCCGATTCCTCCTCGCCATAAATGCCGGACGAGATTTCCAGCATCACCGTGGCGTTGCGCAACTGGGTCTTTTCCAGCTCGGCCTTGATGGCGGCGGCGGCGCCGTCGAAATCCTTGCCAATCACGGAAACCCGGCCCACCCGCGGCAGCACCAGATAGCCGCCCTCCCGCACCTGGTAAAGGCCGTTGAACGTCTCGTCCTCCAGCACGAACAACTGCACCACCTGGCCGGGCAGCAGTATCTTCTCCTTCAACGAGGCCTGGTAGCTTTCCTGCAGCGCCTTCACCGCCGCGGCCAGCTCGGCCTCGGTCTTGGTCAATTCATCTTCCACCACGCGGTAGCGCCCCTGGTAGTACTCGACATCCTTCTTCACGCTGTCGAGCAGCTCCTTGTCCACCGGGGTCATCTTGGAAATCATGTCCGCGTCCTTGGTGGCCCGCTCCAGCCGCGACTTGTAGTAATTCATGTCGCGGGTCAAATCGGCCTTCTTGCGCTGGAGCCGCTCCACCGTCCGCTGGGCTTCGCCCTGGCGGCCCGCCAGGTTGCGCATCACCGTTTCCGCCCGGTTGCGCTCCTCCAGTTCACGGCGGAACTTTTCAATTTTTTCGGTGTCCTGGCCGAACACCGCCGACGAGCCCACCCAACCGGCAAACGCCAGCGCGCCAACAAGGGATAACGTGGTAGCTTTCATGACATTTATGATTTCCGTTCCGCAAAAACAGCTCGTTCAGTTGTTTACGTTGCCAGCGACGGCCCTCAATTTAGCGCATGACCATCGTCCAAGCAACCCTAAAATGCTGTGGTTGTAAAGTTTATTTTAACTCAAAACGACTTGCGCAGTGTCAGGATCAGCAGGTTCTCCTGCCAGCCATTCGGTCCCACCGTCCATGCCGTGTTCTGATACTGGTGCATCAGCGTGGCATCCACCGTGTCGGTCGCCCGCAGGTACAATTCATTGCGCAACGTCAGCGCGTCCCATTCGTACGTGCCATTGTCCATCAGCCGGTAATAGGCCCCGCTGCGCAGCCCCAGCCGCGTGCTCATGCTGTACATGAAACGCAGGCCACCCTGCCATTCGCTGTACTTGGGCACGTGCGGCAAATCCACCGGGTCATATTCGCTGTACTCGCCCACCAGTTCCATCCGCAAATCCGGCCCCAGCGTCTTGCGGAAGAAATAGCCAATGGCCGTCCGCACACTTTCCAGCGGCCAGGTGATGCTGCGCTGGAAATACAGCCGCTGCGACATGGTGGGCGAAATGGCATGCTCCAGATTCAGCGTCCACAACAGGGCTTCCCGCCGGCGGTTGTCCGCCCAGTAATAGCCGGCCTCGCCCATCAGCGAAAGGTAATCGGTCAGCGGCCCCCGGAAACCGCCCATCAGGGTGTGGCTGAACCCGTCCTGCCGGTCATGGTGCGTCGCCGCGTAGTGCACATGCGGCTTGAAGCGCATGTTCTCGCGCTCGTTGTCCAGTGCTGCGTAATAGCGCTCGCCCGAGCGCGGCACTTCATTGGGCAAACCGTCGGACCAGATGTCATACCGCGCCGCTCCCGCGGAGAAACGGGTCTCGGTGGGCAGCAGATGGCTCACGTGGGCGCCCACGGTGTTGCGAAACACAAAATAATCAAACAGCCGGTTGAACGTGTCGGCCCGCTCCTGGATGTTGCGATCAATGATGCGATACGAATACCGGCCCACCGTGTCGGCGGCGTTGTAATCCGTGTCAAACAAATCAAACGCCCCGCCCCAGATATAGCTGGGGGTGTACACGCTGAAGTTGTCGTAAAGGTGCACATCCCAGTTGCCAATCGGGAAGGTGTAGCTCAACTGCGCCAGCCCGCGCGGCGTGGCATTGAAGGCAAACATCTCCATCGGATCTATGAATCCGATTTTGTTTTCAAACGGCAGGTACACCATTTGAATGCCCACCGCCAGCCGCAGGCGCTCGGTGGCCTGGAACATGGCGGCGAAGCTCCATCCGATCATGCTGATGAAGCCGCTCTCCACCGCCGGATCGGAGCGCGTGGCATTGTCGGAATACAGCAAACTGCCCGACAGCGTCCGAAAATCCAGATAGAAATTGCCGATCTTGATCTCGGCATCCTCGGGCCGAAAGGCCCATTCAATCAGCGGCACGCCCCACGTGAAGCCCGGCGGCGTGGCCACCCGCAGCGTCCCTTCGCCCTCCACCACTTTGACCGGCCGCACCACGCCGCGGTTGATCGTCCGAAACATGCTGTCATACGCGGCGCGGACTTCCTGGATGGGATTCGGCTCCACCGTGCCCATGCCCCCGGCGCTGCCCGGCTCGCCGGCTTCGCCGACGATCGAATACCCCCGCGCGCTGCCGGCTGTGTCCAGGGGATTGACGCGGCGCTCGCTGCCCACGGGCGTCTGGGCGGAGGTCCCGGCAGCCAGGACAATAAGCAAGGCACAAAACAGGCTCCTCACCTGAGGCCACGTTGGCTGCGTGTTTGGTTGTCCCGGCATGTTATACCATGTTTGCCATTACTGCCCGCTACCGGCCTGCAAAGGAACATCTGCCTGACCACGGGCGGCCACCGTCAAAATACTGGCCACTTAAATAGCATCCCCATGGTCGTTTGTCCACTTTATGCTGCTTGAGTTTCGCTTCGTATATGCCTTCCCAAGTCCTTGATGTCCAGAAAAAAATGCAAAAAACCCGCATCACACCAGCGCCTGCAGCGCCTGCACCAGCCACACCAGGGCTTCGGTGTCCCGGCGGCAATACGCCTTCAATTCCAGCCGCAGCCGGGCGGATTCTTCGTCCGGCAGCCGGTCAAAGATCAGCCGCAACCAGGCCCGCGTAGCCTGCTGCCCGTCCTGGATGGCCAAATCCTCGTAGCCTTTGCCGGTGACCGCGGGCAGCACGTCCTTGAGCGAGCAGCTCCCCTTCTGCCCGGCGTAGTAGCAATAAAAATTCTTGAAAGGCTCCAGCAGGTCCACCCACCGCGGCGCCAAGGATTGGTACCAGCTCTCCTCGGCCGGTTGCCCTCGCACCAGGCCTCCCAGCACCATTTGCTCAAACGGGGCATTGTACGCCAGGATGCTGCCGCGCCGGCCGAGGCCGGCTTTCAGGCGGTCCAAAATGGGCAGGCGGGGATCGCTTTGACCGGCGAGGAGGAAGGTTTCGTGCTCGGGCGCCGCGTTGGGGGCTTTGACGTGCGTGAGCGAAAATTGCACCGGGATCAGATTAAACGACTGCAATCCGGGCATCCACGGCACGGCGGCACTGACGGTCTCAAAATCCAAACAATGCAAAGGGTATTCCAGCCGGGCCAGAAACTGGCGCAGCGCCGGGCGGTCCACATAGGGGCGCCGCGTTTGGATGGCGTAAAGTTGCGCCTCGCGGCGCGGAGTGCGCAGGGACCTGGGCAACAAATGCAAAGCCGCCCAGCCCTCCTGATAGAGCTTGAAGGCTTTGGCGCGGTTAAGCTGGTAGAGGTGAAAGACGTTGTGCTCGGGCAGATGCTCGCGCCAGCAGCGGGGCTTGAAAGGACAATCGCCCCCATCCTCGCAATGCGGGCCCAGCGGCAGCGCGGAGGAAGCAGCGGCCGATTCAGGGTCTGGCGCCAGCCGGCTGGCGGCAGCGGCAAAACGGCCCAGGCCTTCCGCCATCTCGCGGCTCGCGTGGGCAACGGCGGAAGTGACCGTTTGGAGCTGAAACAAACGGGCCGGCTCCAGCCGCTGCCCGCGGCAGTAGCCGGGGTTGAGGGTGAAAACGCCCACCTCCACCAGCTCGACCCCGGCCGCCTGCACGATATGCGCCTGATAGGCCAGCCACCGGAGCAGGGGTTTGGCGACCGACTGCTCGGGCACCACGGCCAGCATCTGCCAGCCGCCCCGGGGATGCGGCCCCAGGTAATCCACCTCGGCCATCCAGCCCTCATGGGCCAGGGTGGCGCCCAGCATGGCCTGATGCGCCTTAAGCCCCTGCCGGGTTTGGTGCAGGCGGTCTTCCGGCTCCCCCTGAATGGTGACCACGGGGCCGGGCATCAATGGCGCCGCCAGTCGCAACACCCGCCGGTGCTCATCCGGGTCCATGACGGCGAAGGAGGTGGCTGGCGCTGCGTGCGTCAGCAAATACACCGCCCGGGGACACCGGCTCGCGGCAACGAAGTGGTTTTCATTGAACAGCGTCACGCGCCTTCGGACTCATTTGCCACTCGTCAACGTTGCAAAAATGGAAAAGTCCCACCGTTCCCGAAACTCCAAAATCACCGTATCCTCCCGCAGCACGAACGGCAGCCAAACATGGGTGGACTGCTCCAGGCGTTTGGGCTCCCAGCGATCCGCCATGAAAATAAAGCTGCCGGGCGGCTGGCCGGGCGCCGGCAGCACAAAGGTGCTTTGGGCGCGGAAGGTCAGATGCCGCTCCGGCCCCACGCACGGATTGCCGCGGCTGGTCCACGGGCCAAACAGGCTGTTGGCCACGCTGAGATCGGCGGCGTTGGGATTCCAGCCCGTGCAACCGGAGGTAAAAAGATAATATTTGTTGCGGAATTTGAACGGGGCGGGCGCCTCCCGGTATTGATCCACCAGGATGCGCGCCCAGGTGCGGCCCAGGGCCACCGGCTCGGCCGGGCGGGTGAACGCCTCGTTCAACCGCACCACGTACAGGGTGCGATTGTCTTCCGAAGCGTAAAACACATAGGCCTGGCCGTCCTCATCCAGAAACAGATTCATGTCGCGGAAGGTGTTGCCCAGCTCCCGCTGGCGGCAGCGATCGTTCTCCGGGTAGCCAAAATCATGGCGGATGGGCCGAAACGCCTCCAGGAAGGTGAAGGGGCCTTCGGGTTGCTCGCTCACCGCCACGCCGGCCATGGCGTAGGTGTAAGCGCGGTTGTCGAGGTGCATCCACATGACGTAACGCCGCGTTTTGGCATTCCACAGGACTTTGGGGCGCTCGCACACGCCGCGCTCGCGCGCCTCCTCGGGCAGCACCTCCCGGCGCAGGGCCAGCCCCAGCGGCTCCCAGTTCAACAAATCGCGGGAGCGATACACCGTCACCCCGCTGGGGCGTCCAGCCCACTCCTGGCCGTACCAGTAATAAACGCCCTCGCGCTCCAGGATGCCGCCAGCGTGCGAGCGGATGGGCTGGCCCTGGGTGTCCCGCCAGGGTTTGCCCGGCTCAAAGGCGGTGTTGGGCCCCGGGGCCGGGGCCGCCGGCGTCTCCGCCGCGCGGACGAAACTCAGGCCCAGAATCACCGGCAACAGGGCAAAGACATACGAGCGCAGAATCATGAGTGGTGCCATATTCGCTGCGTTTGTAGGGGGCGCCCGCGCCGGTCGTCAAGCCCCCTTTCCGCGCCGCAGCGGGCGGGCACGGACATCAAGACTGCCCGGGCCGTGGCCGATTAGCGGAGAGGCGCCAGAGGCCCGGCCACTTCCAGGATCACCGGATGGTTGCTGAGGGTGAGCGAAAGGGAGGTGACGTTGCTCCATCGCTGCAGGACATTCGTCCCCACGGTGGGATCGTACAACCCGACGGCCGGAGCCTTGAGGCCGAAACTGACGCTGATCGTATCGGCCCCGCCGGTGAAGCGTTCATTCCAGAGGACCAAAGCAAAGCGGCCGTCGCTTTTTTGCAGGAGCAGATCATGCACCGTGGGCGGGGGGTTGGCGAGGGTGTAGGGAAGTCTTCCCAGGGGGGTGTTGGAAGGTTTATCCGCAAGGATGGTGGTAAGGTGGTGGAGGTAATGGGCGGCACGCCGGGGGGTGTAGTCAGGGGTGTAGAAACCAAAAGTCTGATTGCCGCCTTCATCGCTCCGATCCCGCAGGAGGTAGATGGCGGTGTGTTTCCAGCCCCGCTTGAACTGGGCCAGATAAAGGCTGAGATACAGCCGCGCCTGCATTTCCTCGGTAAAAGGGCCTTGCAGGGTGACGCCGGTTTCGGTGGTCACGCGGGGCAGCGTTTGCAGCTCGGCCTCGGAATATCCGATAAAGCCGCGGGCCCAGGTGCGTCCGTAATTGACATAAAGCCCGTCCACGCGGCAGCCCCGGCCAGGATCGGCAGCAATCCATGTCTGGTTGTCATGCAAACCCGGCCAGGCGGGATGGGTGAGGTAGTTGTGGCAGTTGGCAAAATCGGCATAGCGCGTGCCCTCCGGCATCAAGGTGCCCGCCCCGGGCGGTATGGTGAGAAACTGGAGGCCCACATTGTCCGTCTGGGCCCCGTTTTCGCTGATGCTCCACACCGGGTAACTTTTCAGGATCGGATCCTGTTTCACGGCCTGGTAGAGATCGCGCTGGAGTTTGGCCACGGGCAGCCAGGAATTGGTGCGGCCGCCGCGCTGGCCCTCATAAGTCACCCCCCAGTTGTTCGGCTCGTTGTTGCCCTCCATGGCCAGCAGGGCGCCGGCGGCGGCAAGCTGGCGGGCGCCGTCCAGGAGCCGGGCAAGATTGGTGCCGCCGCTCATCAGACCGTAGCTGAAGCGCACCCCGGTCTCCCGGTGGAGGGTGAGGAGATCCGCCACCGGTATGCCGCTTTCATAACCCACGCGAAACCAGCGCACGCCCAGATAACGGGCGGCCTGGATGGTGTTGGTCAGGCGTTCACCCCGCCGGGAGATGGCGGAATTGAGGCCCAGGCTGTTCAGAAAATCCTCGGCGCGGACGGCCACCGTGCCGGGCAGGGCCGGTCGCGAAGCTCCGCCGGGCGGTTCGGCGGCGGCGCCCAGCCCGCCCGCCATGACCAAAAGCCACAAGAGGAACAGAAGCCATGTTTGCCCCACCGCGAGAACCCCCGCTGCGGCCAGCCTCGGCCGCGGGCGGCACGCCCCGGGCTGATGGATGATGGATGCCTTATGCACGGCACTGGATTGCTACGGGGGACGGGGAAGCGCAAGCAAAATCGCCCCCCGCGGCCGGGTGCCGACGACTTATTGGGCCGCGCCGCGCGTGCCCTGGCGGCCGGAGGGCGGATGCACGGGATCAAGAACCGGCTCGATTTTTTTGGCCGGCTGCAACACGGCGCGCGCCAAATCCGCCGGCGCCACGTTGACCGGCGTTTTGATGAACTCGGGTATGTTAAAGTTCTTCAAGGTGATGGCGTAATAACCCGGGTCTTCCTGCGGCAGAATAAACGGTTTGGAAAACTGTCCCTCCTCGTCCACGTAGGCCAGGTAGGGGAAGGAAAACACGCCATCGCGGCGTTTGCTGCTGAACACAATCCAGCGGCTGTTGCTGGACCAGCAATGCCACGAATCGGTTTGCGGGCTGTTGATTTCCGGCGCGCGAATCTGCCGGGTCGCCAGGTCAATGAGGCATAAATCGGCACCCGCCTGATAGACGGGAAAATTGCCGTATCGCGAGGCGGTGAAGAGCAGCCAGCGGCCATCGGGGGACACCCGGGGCTGCGTGGCCGATAAATTGGCCTCGCGCCCGGAGACCACCAATTCCGGCTCGCCCCAGCGGTTTTTTTCGATGTCGTAGGCGACGCGCATCAAGTCATAACGAATCTCGCGAAACCGCTCCTGGGGCAGCGGCGGGGCGCTCGAATAGTACAAAAAGCGGCCATCCGGCGACCAACACGGCCAGGTTTCGAGCCGGTTGGTCAGCGCAATGGGCGGCGGCGCCTCCACCGTGTTGTCATCCAGCCGGTACACGTTCAAGTCCGAATCGGCGTCATACACATCGCGTGTATTGCCGCGGGTATGAAAGAAGAGCGATAACTTGTTGACCGAGTACACGATCAGCCGCCCGCTGGGATGCCACGAGGAATAACCGGCCGTGCGCGCAATCTGCTTCAGCTCCGGGCCGTCGCGCAGCAGGATGGGATTGCCCGGCACGGCGCGCAGGTGAAAGAACATGCGCTCCGGGGAGTGATTGAGGAAGGTGTGGCAGTTGAGGCAACTCCCATTGATGCGGGAGTTTTCCATGATCTCCTTTTCCTCAAAGGAGCCGAGATGCCGCTGGTACAACCCCATGCGGGCATAAAGGTTGTACAGCGGCCCCAGGCGGCGATACGCCAGGTATTCATCCACGGGCGCCGCGGCAATGTGATTGGTGACCGGCGGCAGGGCGGTCCATTGGCCGGAAGCCTGCCGCACCCACGGCTCGAAGATCAACGGCTTCCCCGCATTCTCCTGCAGCAGCGCGCGCCAGGCGCGCAGGGGAAATTGAATGCGCCCCTGCCGGTCTTCCACGGTGATGGAGGCGCCGCGGGTGGAGCGGGCCACCACCCGGTAGGCCGTGCCCGTGGCGGTGAGGCGGAAATTGAGCGGCGCGATATTCGGCGGGACGATGATGCCGCCATAGTCCGGCTGCATCCACACCGTCGCGGAGGAGGGCGCGGCCTGATCCTCGGGCGCCGCGCCCCCGGCCACGCCGAGGCCCACAACCAGCAGCGCCAACAGCCCGCCGAGGGCCGGACCACCAGGCTTGCAATCAAGACGAAAGTTCATGGCATGACGGCTGCGGGCGCTGTTTTCCAACGGCCGGACTGGCCATATATATAATAATACCAGTAGGTATCCCCAAATTCTGCCGCCAGCCGCGGGCGCACGGCCTCCACGTTTTGCACGTGGGCGCGCACGATTTCATCAAACCGTGCAAACCGCTGGCGGAGGGCGGGGTCCAGGGGAAAGCCCGCCACATCGGCGACGGCCGACTTGTTGATGCTGCCCCACAGGAGGGCGGCCTCGGCGAGGTGCCGCGGCAGGGCGGCATAGCCCAGCCGGGCATCGCGCAGACGCCCGGCGTGATCCATGAGTTTGTCCAGTTGCAGGGTCAGCAGGTCATGCGCCAGCAGAAACTCGAGGGCCATGCGGTTGGTGGGATTGGTGTGCAACAGTTGCTGCATCAGGGGCGAGGTGGGGTTGTCGGGATGCGGGTAATCGGTGGTGACCATCAGCGCCCGGCAGACGCGCAGGCGGGGTTCTTCGGACAGTTGCGGATCCCGGGACAGCTCCGCCAGCCAGCGCCGGGCGGTGGGGGCGTGAAAGGGCTGGCGCTCGAGCACGCGCAGGAAATTGGCGGCCGCCACCGGATGGCCTTTGAGCACGTTCACCTGCGCCAGCACCCAGAGCAGCTCGGGGCGCGGGCCGAGGATTTCGAGCGCTTCGGCCGCGTAACGCTCGGCATGGTTCACCTGGCCCAGGGCCAGCATGGCGCGGCTCATCACGGCATAGGCCGGCGGTCCGTGGCCGATGTTGGGCAGGAACTCGTCCTGCCGCACCACGGGATAGGCAAACCAATCATCCAACAGCCGGCCGGTGTGATGCAGCGCCAGCGCCAGTTCCAGCCGGGTTTCCGGCTCCAAATGGGTTTGCTGGCGCGCCAGCGCCAGAAACTCCGGCCACTTCTCCGCCAGGGCCAGGGCGCGCAGTTGGAGCGTGGCCCGCCGGGCATCATCCCGCATGACCACCATCAAGATGATTCCCGCCGCCAGGCCCGCCACCCAAAAGACCAGCGGCCAAACCGGCTGTTCCCCGCCCTTCTTCTTGACCGGGGCGGGAGAGGTTCGGGTTGGAGGCGTCGGCACCGCGGCCAGCCGGGCGGCGATGAGGGCCACCACGGCGAAAACGCCGGCCTGGAGCGCAGCCGGCCAGGCCCAGGCCGGCCTGATCCAAGGCTCCCACCAGCGGGGCCAGGCTTTGCCCAGCAGCCAGACCTCCACGCCCACGCCCGCCGCTACCGCCACCAGCAGCACCAGATGCTCCGCGGCCCACCAGCGCCCCGTCAGCCCCGCCGCCAGCAGCGCCAGGATCGCATAGGCACAGAGCGGACCGCCGCCCGCCGCCACGTACACCACCGCCGCCCCCACCGCCGGTGCAAGCCAGCGCCACAGCCCCCCGCGCGACGCCAGCCAGGCGGCCGCGGCGGCCAGCCCCAAGGCCCATGCCCAGCCCAGCACCAGCGCCGCGCCACCCTCATCATAGCGGCCCAGGACCGCCAGCAGCGGCGGAGCCAGCACCCAATGGGCCAGTCGCGGCCGCCCGCCCGGCCCCCGCCAGAACAAGCGGCCGGCCGCCGCGGTAATGAACCAGATCAGCAGCGTGCCCAGCGTTGCTCCCAGAGCGGGAAACTGGCAGGCATGGATGCCCCACGCCAGCATCCGCCAGAAAAGCCGCCCGGGCTGCACCAGCTCGCCGGGGGTGAAAGGCGCCGGATGAAACACCGCCGCATCGGCCTGGTAATAAAGCCAATGCGGTTGGACCCAGAAATAAAGCGTCAGCCACAGCGCCACGGCCCACAGCGCCTCCAGGCCCCACACCGGCACGCCGGCGGGCAGTTTGCGCCGCGGGCCGCTGGAGGAGGGACGAGCTTTCGGAGTCATGGGCAGGGGACGGTCAACGTTGCGCAACGGGGCCGTGACAGCCGTTCAGCTTAGGGGGAAGAGCCGCCCCGGCTGGCGGCGCGCAAAGCCCGTGCCTCGGTGAGTTTTTGCTGGGCGCCCGGATGGCCGGGATGCGCGGCCAGAAAAGTTTCGAGATGGCTGATGGCCTCGTCATATTGTTTCAGGCCGAGGAGGGTGTTGGCCAGGTTGTAGCGGGCCTCGGCATTGTTTGGTTCTTCCCGCAAGGTCTGGCGGAACTGCTCCACCGCCTCCTGAGGGCGTCCCAGCCGGAGCAGCGCCAGGCCGTAATTATTGCGGGCCCGGGTGTGTTCGGGCGTGTGTTGCAACAGGGTGCGCAATTCCGTGGCCGCTTCGGCCCATTGCCCCTGGCGAAGGAGCAGGTTGGCCAGGTTGTAACGGGCGCTGGTGTGATCCGGGGCGGCGGTGAGCGCCTGCCGGTAACAGGCCAGGGCGTCATTGGTACGGCCGGCTTTGCTGTGGACGATGCCCTTGTTGTAATGAAAGTCCGCGTCGGCGGGCCGTTCAGCCAGGGCTTGATCGAAGTAGGCCAGCGCCTGCTCCAGCCTGCCTTCATCCATTTCGCACAAACCCAACCCGTTCCAGGCCTCGGCCACGTTGGGCCGCAGTTGGAGGGTGCGCTGGAAACACTCCCGCGCGCGCTCCAACCGGCCCAGGTTGCGCCAAAGCAGGCCCTGGGAATAGACAGCCTGAAAATCGTGGGGCAGAAGTTCGCTCACTTTTTCCCACTGTTGCAGGGCGCCCTGGTAATCTCCCGCCTCCTCCAGCAACCGGCCCAGGCGGCCGCGCAATACGGGATCCTCCGGGCGTCTGGCGAGGGCCGGCTGGTAAATCGCGGCCTGTTGCATCAAAGCGGTGGCGGTGGATTGCGGCCGCAGGGCGGCGATTTGTTCATCCACCCATTGGAGCTGGGCGGCGTGATTAAGTTGCTGGGTGAAAGGCGGGCGTTGCAGGCGCCGGCGCATCTCCCGCCACACCTGGAGCTGGTCGTATGGGGTGACGGCCAGGCGCGCCCCGGCCTCCTGGGCCGACAACCAGCGCGGGCGGCCGTCGGCGGGGGCCACCTGCGCGGCCACGGCCCGCGCCAGGGCATAATTGCCGGCAAAGTTCAGATGCACATGGTCATAAAATAAATCACGGCCCGGGATTTGGTTGGGAGCCAGGCGCTGGAGCGCGCGCTCGGCATCCACCAGGCGGACGTGGGCGTTGGTTTTGCCGGAGGCCACGGTGCGGGTGATGTCATTCAGGCGCGAGTCCACCCGGAAGCGCAGGGCGTCCAAATCGCGCGCCCACACGTAGAAACCGCGGGCCTCGCGGTATTGTCGGGCCGCCGCTTTGGCCTCGCCGATGCGGAATTGCAACTCGGCGTAATCCTGGTCCAGCTCATAGGCCTTTTGCCAGTGCTTCAGCGCCTCTTCGGCCTTTCCCTCCCCCATCAGCCGGGCGCCCTCGCGGAAGGCCGCCTCCCACGCTGACAAATCGGCCGGCAACAGATCGGTGCGATGCAGCGAGGCGAAGGGGGCGCAATCTTTCAAATTCGCCCCGACGGTGGCCACCACCACCCGGGCGCCGGCCCGCTGTCCGGTGGCGAGGATGTCCTCCAGGTTTTTCTGAAAATGCTCGTACACGCGCTGCACGCGGGCATCCTCCGGGTGGAGTTTGTGCTCCAGAAACATCTCCAACCCGCCCCATTCAGTGGCGGGCGCGGCGCGGCGGGAAAATTTTTGAAGGGCGGCCTCGGCCAGTTGGCCCACCTTGAGGGTGCGGAACCAGAGTGCGGCGCGGAGCAGCGGCAGCTCCGGGGCCTGGCCGCCAAACACGGTGCCCGAGCCATACGGCCCCACGGCCTCGTTGTTGCCCATGTAGAGCACCCAAAAATCCGCGTCCAGTTTCACGCAGTCCCGGGCGATGAGGCGGATGACGTGGGAGTTGATGGCGGTCATGGCGGTGTTGATCACCTCAAACTTTTTCTCCGGAAAGGCTTCATTGAGCAGCACCTCGAGATACCGTCCGAAACCGTAGGCCGGCTCCGGATCCCCCAGGGCGGCCGATTCGCCCAAAATGACCACCCGCACGGTGCCCGGCGGTTTCACGCGGTCCACCACCATGGGCTGCGGGGCCCGCGCGATGCGCGGCGGGAAAAACCGCCAGCCATAGCGGGGATTTTCCGTCCACACGGGCCGGCCCTGGACTTCGGCAGGCAGCCAGAACTCCGTGGGATAACCATAACCGGCAAGGCGCAGGACACCCTCCAAAACCACCACGGCCAGCAGCGGCAAGGCGATGACCAGCAGTTTAATGGCCAGGCGCCGGCGGGGATGGGCCCCGGGGCGGGCGGTGCGCGCCGCATCGGCCTTGGACTTTGGTTTGGGCATAGTCGGGTTGCGCGGATGTTAGCATCGGCCCCCGCGGCGTGCAGCTCAAATTTTGCCGGGGGCGGTGCGCGGGCGTTTTTCCCGTGCCGGCGGGGGGCCCGGCCGCCGCCGGATATCATGGGAAAAAATGGCTTGCCGGGGCGGAGGTCAAAGCTTATGAATGAGCCCGGTTCTTTCAAACAGGCCGTGCGCTTTCCCGCCGGGAAAAGCATGGCCCTCAACGCAGCCGGATGACAGGGAACCCTGTGAGAATCAGGGACGGTAGCGCCACTGTAACGGGTTACAAACTCCCACGGCCACTGCTCTCCATGGGCGGGAAGGCGGGAGCGAGGTTTGAGGCCCGAAGTCAGGATACCGGTCAGGCTGCGCTCGTCGGGTTGACGACCCAACTTCTCCGCTCAAGAGAAGGATGAGGCCAGCCGGTTTCGCCGTTTCGGAACTGGACCTGTGGAAAGCCTTCATTCCCGTGTGGCGGAGGATGAAGGTTTTTTTGTGCCTTCATGCTCCCCCTGGCCGGCAACAAACAACAGCAGCTCCGTTTGAGCCGGAGCGAAGGTGACTGCAAGTTCATGAAACGATGGATGACCGCCGGGCTGGCCCTGGCCAGCGTAATGGTTTCGAGTTGGGCAACCCTTCACGCCGCCGCCTACGCCTCCAGTGTGGTGGATTATCAACCAGGCGCATTAAGCGGCTCGCTATCCAGCTACACCAATGCCGCCGCCGCCCTGGGCATGCCCGCCACCTTCAACCCCGCCTTCCCGCCGTGGTCCCCCGAGCCGACCCCCATCACCCCCTTTGAAGCGCCCTACACCTCGGATCAACTCGTCGGCATCGGCGCCGGCGGCTCGCTCACGCTCCGTTTTGCCGAGCCGGTCCGCAATCTTCCCGCCCACCCCTACGGCCTGGATTTCGTGGTGTATGGCGGGGCGGCCTTGGTGGATGTGAACTGGCCCAACGGCCTCTCCGATGGCACGGTGTTTGGCAACCTGGGCGGAGTGACGCGCATCTCGGTCAGCGCGGACGGCCAGAACTTTTACCTGCTCAACCCCTCGCTGGCGCCGGTGACCGAGGCCGCCCTGCCAACCGATTCCGCCGGACAGTTTGGCCTGCCGCCCAATCCGGCGCTAACCCCGGCGGCTTTTGCCGGCAAAACCCTGCCGGAGATCCGGGCCTTGTATGGCGGCTCGGCGGGCGGGGTGGGCTATGACCTGGGCTGGGCCATTGACGCCCAGGGACAACCGGTGTCCCTGCAGGAAATCCATTACGTGCGGCTCAGCGTGCTGGAGGGCCAAATCAAACTGGACGCCCTGGCGGCGGTGCCCGAGCCGGCCACCTGGCTGCTGGGGCTGGCGGGGGTGGGCTTGCTGGCGTGGGTGCGGCGTCAGCGCAACAGCGCCAGGCCATGAAGGCTCATCCCGGCGTCATAGACCCGGGCGCCTGCCCGTTGTGCGGGCAGCCCAATGATTGTGTGGTGGCCGCCGGTGGTGAGGTGGGGGACCCCTGCTGGTGTTGGGGCGTGCGCGCCGCGCCGGAGGCGCTGGCGCGCGTGCCCGCCGCCCTGCGGCAAAAGGTGTGCCTGTGCCGCGCGTGCCTGACCCGGCGCGTGTGGGACGATGGCCCTTCCCTTACTCCGTGGGAGGCCGTGAAAGACAACGGCGCATGACGGCAAAACACCTCATTCAAAGGTGGCTCGGCCTGGCGCTGGTCACGGCGGCCGGCGCCGCGGCTGCGGCCACGTTCACGGAAGATTTCTCCACCGACCCGGCCCGGCGCGGCTGGCAGGTGCACGGCCAGGCTTCGCTTTTCGAGTGGGACGCCGCGCGCCAATGGCTGGCGGTGACGTGGGATTCCAGCCGGAGCAACTCCTACTTCCGGCGTCCCCTGGGCGTGATTCTGGCCAAAACGGACTCGTTCACGCTGGGGTTTGACCTGTACCTGCTGGAGGCGCGGATTGGGGTGAATCCAGACAAACCGTATTCGTTTGAAGTGGCGCTGGGCTTTCACAACTCCGTGCAGGCCGTGCGGGACTCCTTCCAGCGCGGCCGCGGCGTGGGTTACGCGCCCAACCTGATCGAATTCGATTATTTCCCCGAGTACTATCATCCCCAGGATCTCTACAGCCATCAGGCCACAGTCTGGCCAACGTTCACCAGCACCAATGGCCAGTTCAATTACGACGGGCCCAATGCCTATCGTGAAATCACGCTGCCCACCCAGACCTGGCTGCGCGTGCGCATGAGCTATCAGGCCGCCACCCGGCAACTGACCACCACGTTGCGCGCCAGCGCCACGCCCTTTGTGACGGGGGAGGAGGGCAGCCTGCTGGCGCAATTCACCTCGCAGCTCACCGGCTCCTTTACCGATTACCGCGTGGACACCTTTGCCGTGGCCAGTTACAGCGATGCCGGCGCGGGCGGCTCGCTTTACGCGCGGGGGTACGTGGACAACGTGATTTGGACCGTCCCGGAGCCGCCGGTGCAGGGACTGCAGGCCGTCCGCACCGCAAACGGGCGGGCGGTGCGTTATCTGGGGGCGGCCGGGTATCGTTTTGTGGTGGAGGCCACGGCGGACTGGCGGCAATGGACCCCGCTCCATGAGCCGATGGCGGGCACCGGGGGATGGCTGGAATGGCCGCTCGAACCGGAGACGCCGCCGCAACGATTTTACCGCATTGCCATTACGCGCCCCTAGGTCATGAAGCGACGCTGCGCATTCACGCTGGTGGAGCTGCTGGTGGTGGTGGCCATTCTGGCCGTGCTCCTGGCCCTGCTCCTGCCGGCGCTGGGCCGCAGCCAGCGGGCGGCGCAGCGGGTGCGGTGCTTCAGCAACCTGCGCCAGATGGGCCTGGCCGCCCAGATGTATTGGGATGATTATCAGGGCCAGACCTTCCGCTATGGCGGCACGGCCACCAACGGCGGCCGCCTGTACTGGTTTGGCTGGATGGAAAACGGCGCGGAAGGCCAGCGCGCTTTTCGCCCGGAGCTGGGGGCGCTTTATCCGTATTTGCTGGGGCGGGGGGTGGAGTTGTGTCCCGCCCTGGATTACAGCCTGGCTTCGTTCAAGCTCAAGGCCACCGGCGCGGCCTACGGCTATGGCTACAACCTGTGCCTGTCCGCTCCGCCCTCCGCCCCGCCTGTGAACGTGTATCAACTGAAGTCGGCGGCGGAAACGGTGTTGCTGGCCGATGCCGCCCAAATCAACACCTTTCAGCCGCCGGCCTCGCCCGACAATCCGATGCTGGAGGAGTTTTATTACGTGAGCACCAACACCACCGAGCGCACGGCCCATTTCCGCCACGAGCAAACCGCCAGCGCCGTGTTCTGTGACGGCCACGTCGGCAGCGAGCGTCCCGAGCCCGGCTCGCTGGACCCCTTGTTGCCGGAGCACCGGGTGGGACGGCTCCGGCCGGCGGTCTTGCGGCTCAGGTAACGGCGCGGGTGGCGGGCGGGCGGCGGCGATAACGCGCCGTGAGCCACCAGGCCACCACGCCCAGGAAGATGGTGCCCAGCCCGTACAGGCTTTGGGTGGGGCGAAGCTGCACGTTGAACAACGCCATGGCATACACCACCCCCAGATACAAAAACGGCAGCCACGGCCAGCCCACCACCCGCACGGCGGCCCCTTCCCGGAGACGCAGCCGGATCAGCCCCAGCACCGTCGCGGTGGTGCTCAAGAGCAGGGTAAATCCGATGTAATTCATCAGGTTTTGAAACTCGGTGTGCCACAACAGGAACAACGCCAGCACCGCCTGCAAACCTATGGCCCGCCGCGGCGGCCCGCTCTCGGCCGCCAGCCAGCGCGGCAGCCAGCCGTCCTCGGCCATTTTGGCATAGACGCGCGGCCCCACCATGAGCAGGGAGGAAGCCGAGCTGATCAGTGCCAGAGAGACCAGCGCCGTGATGAAATTGGCCCATAAATCCCCCCCCAGCGCCCGGGCCGCCACCCAGCCAATGGCCACCTGGTATTGCAACTGCTCCATGGGCGCGGCAAACACAAACACCGCGTTGAGCAATAAATACAACACCGTCACAATCCCCGTGCCCAACAACATGGCGCGCGGCAGGATCCGTTCCCCGTCCTTGACTTCACCCCCAATGTAAATGACCGCATTCCAGCCCGAATAGGAAAAGGAAATCCAGACCAGACATACCGCAAAAAGCCCCAGCGGAAACTTGGGCGGCGCATACGGCCGGGGCTCCGGCAGATGGGCAAACCCCCACCCGATGAAGCCCAGGATCAGGATGATTTTTAGGATGACCGTGGCGTTTTGCACCCACGCCCCATGTTTCACATCGGCCGCATGCAGGGCCGCAAACAGAATGATCAACACGGCCCCCACCGTCTGCGCGTCCCAGCCGGGATACCACGTTTTGGCATACTCGCCAAATCCATAGGCCACCGCCGCCAGCGGGGCCGAGAAACCCACCAGCAGGGATATCCAGCCCGCCACGTAGCCCGCCGCCGGATGCAACGTCCGCGAAAGGAACAGGTACTCGCCGCCCGACTCCGGAATGCGCCGCGCCAGAGCGGCATAGCAAAGCGCCCCCATGGCCGCAATCACGCCGCCCACCGCCCAGGCGGCCAGCACCAGCCACGGCGATTTCAAATCCCCCAGCGTATAACCGCTGGTGGTGAACACGCCCATGCCAATCATGTTGGCCACCACCAGCGCGGTGGCCGACACCAACCCCAGTTGCCGTTTGTTGCTCATGCGCTCTCGTCCCTCGGCCATCCGGCCGCCTGCCTGTGTGCACCTCAGCGTCCCCGTTTCACGAAGCGCATGAGGTAGTTTTCCTTGAGGAAATCCTGCGGCGGATCCGGCAGCCGCTCAAAGCCCGCCGCCTCAATTTCCCGCGCAAATACTTCCTGCCCGGCCCGCACATGCTGGAGCGTCCAGGCGGAGGATTTGCCCGGAATGCGGTGGAAATCAATGATCACCAGTTGTCCCCGGGCGCGCAAGGCCCGATGAAGGGAGGCCAGCGTGGACTGGGGATACTCAAAATGATGGTAGGTGTCACAAATAAACACCAGGTCCACACTTTGGGCGGGCAGGCGGGACGAGCGCTCCGTGGCCTGCACGGTTTGAATCTGCTTCAGCCCCGCCTCGCGGGCGCGAGCCTCGATGTGCTTCAGGAAGGCGGGCACAATGTCCACCGCATACACTTTGCCGCGCGGCCCCACCGCCTGCGCCATCAACACCGTGAACAAGCCGCTGCCCGCCCCCACATCGGCCACGCGCATCCCGCGCCGGAGCTGCAGGGTCTCCATGATCTTGTCGCGCTGGGCGTAGATTTCGCGGCTTTCGCGTTCAAAGTTCTGCACCCAGCGCTCCACGTTGATGTTCGTGCGGGTGTATTCCTGGTTGATGCCCGGCGCCACATTGGTCTCCACCACCGGCGCGGGGGCACCCGCCAGCCACCCCGCTGTCCCCAACAGCAGGGCCCACATCCGGCACGCCCCCAAGGGGCGCGGCCGATGAGCACGGATTGGCATAAGTGCCGTGAGGCTAACCAGAAGCATGACGCCTGTCGAGCGCAACCCACAAAACCCGCAATGGCCGCCCCCTCAACGGTCACTCCAGGCACTCTCTACCCTGCCCCGGCCAGCCACCACCCTGCTGGGATGGGGGGACGCCGTCCCGGCAGCAACAGCCGCACGCGGCCTTAAACCGTAACTTTTTCGTTACAATGATGTCATATAACTGTAACATAAGTTTTCTAAATAAATCTGCATGATCTCGATTCAAAAGCTTTTGGGCAAAGACGATGTTTTTTACAATTTGCTCGAAGCCAGCGCCCAGGAAGGCCTGCAAAGCGCCCAGGTGCTGGCCCGCCTCCTGCGCCAGCCGCAATCCCCGGCGGACCTCAAGGAATTCACCGATTTTCGGCGGAATGACAAAAAAATCACCCGCGAAATTGAGGAGCGGCTGGTTAAGACATTTGTGACAGCTTTGGAACGGGAAGATATCGAATCGTTGTCCAGCGCCCTCTACAAAATCCCCAAAACCATCGAAAAATTTGTGGAGCGTTTCCAGCAAATCCGGCCGCTGGTGCAGGACTTTGACTTTTCTCCCCTGGCGCGGCTGGTGGAGCGGGCGGCCACCCTGGTGGGCGAAATGGTCCACGCCCTGCGCCGCCATGCGCCCCTGGAAGAATTGAAAGACCTCAACGGCCGCCTGCAGGAGGTGGAGGGCGAGGCCGACAAATACCTGCTGGACGTGTTCAAGGAATTGTACAGCGGCAAATACCCGCCGCTGCAGGTGCTGGCGCTCAAGGAATTGCATGAGCTGCTGGAGAAAACCGTGGACCGCTGCCGCGACGCCGGCAACACCGTGACCTACATCGTGCTCAAACACTCCTGAACCTGGCTTCCCGGCGGCCGCGCCCGGGGCGGCCCCCGCGGGAAGGCAACCGAAAAACCTTTGAGGGCAGCGCATGGAACTGGTTTTTGTGGTCATCTTGGTGGCGTTGATTTTCGAGTACATCAACGGCTTCCACGACACCGCCAATTCAATTGCCACCGTGGTCTCCACCAAGGTGCTCACCCCGCGGCAGGCGGTGATCATGGCTGCCCTGGCCAACCTGGGCGGCGCCATGCTCGGCACGGCGGTGGCCAAGACCATCTCCTCCGGCCTGGTTGACAGCAAGGTGGTCACCGTCACCTCCGAAATGCTGGTCTGCGCCCTCCTGGGCGGCATCACCTGGAACCTCATCACCTGGTGGTTTGGCATGCCCTCCAGCTCCAGTCATGCGCTGATTGGCGGTCTGTGTGGCGCGGCGCTCGCCGGCGCCCAGAACAACTGGAAGGCCATCATCTGGTCCCAGCCCAATCCCAACGACTGGATCAAGAGCGGCGGCCTCCTCTACAAGGTGGTCATTCCCATGTTCAGCTCGCCTTTGGGCGGTTTCCTCCTGGGGTTTCTCATCATGGCCCTCCTTTACCTCCTGGTCTCGTTGCTGCGGCTCACCCCGCGCCTGGTCAACCTCACCTTTGGCAAGGCCCAAATCTTGAGCGCCGCCGCCATGGGTGTCATGCACGGCACCAATGACGCCCAGAAAACCATGGGCATCATCGCCCTTGCCCTCATGGCCGCCACCGCCGCCGGCACGTTTGACCACCTGCCGCGTTACCTCAACTGGCTGTACTATCCCTCCTCGTCCCTGCCCGCCATCCAGGAGGCCTACAATCAACTGGGCGAAATGGCCCGGGACGGCCAGGGCTTGCCGCTGAATCTGCCCCAGGCGGCCCGCGACTTCAAACATGCCGCGCAAAACAAAAACCCCCAGGCGCAATACAACCTGGCCCTCTTGTACCTGGAAGGCCGCGGCGTGGAGGTCAATTACCGCCTCGCCGCCGAATGGCTGGAGCAGGCGGTGAAACTCAAGCATCGCCCCGCCCAGGAAAAGCTGGCCGAGTTATACCAAAAAGGCCTGGGCGTGCCCCGGGACGAGGCCAAGGCCGCCGAGCTGCTCAACACCCTGCCGCCGCCGGCGCCGCCAGTCGTCTTCCCGCGCCGCCGCCTGGAGGGCCAGCCCGCGGACGAAACCGCGGCCCTGGCCTGGCTGCAACAGCGCGCCGCCCGCAACAACGCCGACGCCCAAGCCGTGCTGGCGGCCTGGTATTGGGACGGCCACGGCGGCGCTCCGCGTGATCGCGCCCAGGCCCTCCGCCTGTGGGAGCAGAGCGCCCAGCGCCAGCATCCCGAGGCGCTGTATTGTCTGGGCCTGCTCCACCGCCACGGCCTGGAGGTGCCCCAGAATCTGCCCCTGGCCGCCCGCTATTTCCACCGGGCCGCCAACATGGAGGGCATCAAACTTTGGATTAAAATCGTTTGCGCCATCACCATGGCCGCCGGTACCGCCGCCGGCGGATGGCGCATCATCAAAACCCTTGGCCATAAGATGGTGAAGCTGCAGCCCATCAACGGCTTTGCCGCCGAAACCAGCTCGGCCACCATGATCTTCCTGGCCACCACCCTCGGCATCCCCGTCTCCACCACCCACAACATCTCGGCCGCCATCATGGGCGTGGGTTGCGCCCGGCGCTTCAACGCCCTCCGCTGGACCGTCGTCGAGCGCATGGTCTGGGCGTGGATTTTTACCATCCCCATCTCCGGCGGCCTCGGCTACCTCCTCTGCCGCTTCGGCCAGTGGGTGGGATGGATTCAATAGCCCCATCCCCACCCCAGCCCGCCGCCCTCCGAAGAAACCGGCGAACGGCGCCCCGCCCCCGCCTCCCTTCCCCCCACGCAAAGGGCCCTCCCCATAAAAAAAGGGCGCTGGTTGCCGCCAGCGCCCTGTGAAAAGATGGAATGCCGGATCAATACTCCCGCTTGCCCTTGCGGCCCGGCTCAGGCACCGGATAACGGCCCTGGGCATCGGCCTGCAACGGGGCGGGGGTGTCCTCGGTGAGCTTGTCCAAACCCGGCGCAAACTCATGATCCCCGTTGAGGATTTCCTCGTAAGTAATCTCCTGCCCCGTGTGCGCCGCCATGCGGCCCATGCTCGTGACCAGGCTGGCCTCGATGCCGTATTTGGCCTCGTTGTAAGGCTGGTTGTTGCGGATGGCCGCCATCAAATCATTCCATTCGTTCTGGTAGGGATCCCCCTCCCCGGGCGGCGCCTTCGACACCCACACCTGGCTGGCGCGGCTGGGATTCTGCGTGCTGTAAATGGCCGACGGCCCGCCGCAGTCCCCCGAGCGCGAGGCGATCGCCATGCCCTTGCTGCCGTGCAGGAAGCTGTTGTACTGGTCCCGGCAGCCGGTCATGCAACGGCCATCAAAATAAAACTTCGTGCCGTCCGCAAAGGTGTATTCCACCGAGTAGGTGTCGAAGTTCTGGTCCACGTACGTCTGCCCTTCCGGGCTTTGCCGGTAATGGCGGCCGCCCAAACCCTGCGCCCGCACCGGCCACGCATTTTTCATCCACGAAAGATGATCAATGATGTGGATGTAGAAATCGCTGAAATTGCCGCCGCTGGCCCACAGAAAACTGTGGAACCGCTGCACCTGGTAGCGCAGATGGCTGATGTTCGGCGGCTTGGGCAGCGACGCAAAAAAGCCCACCGGCCCGTGCATGCGGTAGCCGCGCATCAGGATGATGTCGCCCAGTTGGCCGTCGCTCACCCGCTTCTGCAACTCCTGCAGCTCGCGGCTGTGGCGGGACATCAAACCCACGCCCACCTTCAACCCCTTGGCGCTCGCCTGCTCGGCCAGTTGCAACATCCGCTTGCTGGTGGGCCCGTCCACCGTCACCGGCTTTTCCATGAACACATTGAGGCCCTTTTGGATGGCATACTGAAAATGCACCCACCGGAAGGCGGGCGGCGTGGCAAAAATGGCCACATCCCCCGGCCGCAGGCAGTCCATCGCCTTTTGATACGCATCGAATCCCACAAACTGCCGCTCCGCCGGCACATCCACCTGCTCCGCAAACCGCCGGCTCAGCTCGCCATAACTGCCCCGCAGCCGGTTCTCAAACACATCCGCCAGCGCCACCAGCCGGACCGGCCCCAGCTTGGTGTTCAAGGCATTCTGCGCCGCGCCCGTGCCGCGCCCGCCGCAGCCAATCAGCGCAATCCGGATGGTGTTATCCTCCGCCGTGTAACCCGGCCGGGGCAGACCCGCCGCAAGCACCACGCCGGCGGCGGTGGCGCTGGTTTTCAGAAAATTCCTGCGTGTGGTGGTCGAACTGTTCTTATTCATAAAACAATGATTTATGCACAATTCATTCGCTGCACTTTTGACGGTGTTGCCGCCTACCTTATTCTATCCCCCCTTTCCCGGCCACAGTTTTTTTCGCTGAACATCCCGACCGCCGCGCCTGCCCACGCGCTTCCCCGCCTTAGCAGCGCACCCCCTGCCTCGCTTCCGGACCACACCCCACCCCATGCTTGCCCCGCCCCCTGAAACCAAAACCAATTCCCCCAAAACCATCCTGCTAATATCAACGAAAACCATGCCCCGGGAACGCCGCATCCGTCTCCCTCCCCGCCTCCGTCCCCTCCCGCTTCGCATTTTTCACTTTGCACTTTGCATTTTGCCTTTCCCTCTTTGCCTTTCCTCTCGGACTCGGGGAGCGCACGCGTCCCGCGCGCCGCCTCCGGCCCCCGCTGAAGCCATACCAATCCAGCAGGGATTAACCATTAGGACTGATCCTCACCCTCTTACACATCCACCTGCGACAATTCTCCGGTTTTGCATTTTGCACTTTGCACTTTGCATTTTGCATTTCCCCCTCTGCCTTTCCCCTCGGTCTCGGGGAACGCATGCGTCCCGCGTGCCGCCTCCGGCCCCCCCGAAGCCAAACCAATCCGACAAGGATTAACATTCAGAACTGATGCACACCATTTTGCACCTTCGCCTTCGCCCCTCCGGTTTTGCATTTTGCATTTTGCACTTTGCACTTTGCATTTACCCATCCCCCTAAATGGCCTTGAACGAAGAGAGGTTTGGGGGGATATTGGCCGCGGGTCAGCCAGAAGCAAATGCAAGCGTGGGGAACCATCGGCACGTATGAAGCCAGGGAGGAGGCAAATCCCATCCCACAGAATCCCTCTCCTCCGAACGATGCTTGCAACGAGGGCGGGTTGCTGGCGACGGTGATTCATAATGGGCCGGATGCAGGGGTGTATTTTCCTTTTTATGATGGGAATGGGAACGTGATGGGGTATGTGCGGGGGGCGGATGGTTTGTTGGTGGCGCAATACGAGTACGGCCCCTTTGGCGAACTCCTCCGCGCCACCGGCCCCCTCCCCCAAAGCTTCAACCCCCTCTTCTCCACCAAATACCACGACTGGGAAACCGGCCTCCTCTACTACGGTTACCGCTATTACAATCCCACCACTGGAAGGTGGCCAAACAGAGACCCGTTGCGGGAACTCGGATTTGAAGTGCTTCGGGGGAAGCCGCAGATTGAGGACAAGCGGCAGCGTCAAACCAGACGCAAGGCCACCGCTCCGAACGAAACATCGAACCTTTATGTGTTC